>JBBQSW010000377.1:0-3866 GCA_038213575.1 Chitinophagales bacterium
GCATAGGCAGTAAGTTTAATGCCACCTTGCGGACTATTCCCACTGTGACAACCTTGACATTTTACCTGCACGAGCGGTTGAATGAAAGTGCCAAATTTCGCATCGGCAAGGTCGCAACCGCCAAAATTTTCGTCGCAAGCGTTATTCTGAGCTCCCTGTGCCAGCCAAGTTTTTAGCAGATCAATCTGTGCCTGTGGCAGCGCCGATCTCGGTGATGGAGGCATCCGATCATCCAAATCCGTTTCAAGTACAGCCCGCATCAACTTATTTTCGTGCCAATCGTTTTGGGTAGCGCCCTCCACCGTGTTCACAAGGCTTTGATAAGAATCAAGCACGATGCCTTCTTCATGATCCTGAGCATTATGGCAGCCCGATTCGGTACAATTGGACACCAAAATGGGCAATATCTGATTTTGAAAATATACTGAATCCGGGTTGCAAAAACCTGTTGCAGGAGGAGGATCAGGGTTGTTGGGATCAATGGGCTGTAAAAAGGGGTCGTGTTGACAAGCCCAAAAGCCAAACGTTGAAAAAGTTGCGAGGCAAAAAACCAGAAACGCGTATCGTTGCATCCGAAAAATTTTATTTAAAATAAAGGGTAGTTTGTATTAGAAGTGGAATCGGCTCAAAACATCCTATCAACATGATTGGATACTGACCCACCGTGATTCAAACGCAAATTTCTCCCAATGAATACAGACACCAATCAACATCTCAACTGAACAGGGAAAAAGAACTGCTGAATATGGAAAAAAAGAATTTGAAAAATCGCTTGCGCCAGCTCGGTTGGGCCGGCATCATTTTTTTTACGGTCAAAGGCACGCTCTCGCTGCTTTTTGGCGCTTGGCTTTTGCAGAAACTTGGTTGCGCTGATTAAAACTGTCTCGCTACATTTGCGGCCTTTTTTAGTTAATTCCAACTGAAAACCACTATATTTCCAGTACAAACCGATTCAATAATGCACAAACAATTTTCACCAGTCGTAGCCTTGTCAAGCCTTGGCAAGTGGGGGCCGACAAGGGCAAAGAAGGGGCTATCCCTGGCCCTTTTCGTAGCCAATTTTATGGTTGCCCATGCGCAACTCACCCTAAATGTCACAGCGGTTCCAGCCAACACCCCGCCCGGCGCAAACATCTATGTCGCTGGCACCTTCAACACCTGGAATCCCGGCGATGCCACTAAAATCCTCACTCCACTGGGCGGTGGTCAGTACAGTATCACATTGTTTCCACCTACTGGCACGGTGGAATTCAAGTTCACACGAGGAAATTGGCCCACGGTCGAAGGCAATGCCTCGGGCGGTCAACTCCCTAACCGCACTACTACCTACAATGGCCAGCCAAAAACGGTTAACCTTACTATACTCACTTGGGAAGACTTGGCCGCAGGGAACGGCACTGCCGCTCCCAACGTCCATATATTGGACAACGCATTTTATATCCCACAACTCAACCGCAATCGCCGGATCTGGCTTTATTTGCCCCCCGACTATCAAACAACGGCTAAAAAATACCCCGTACTATATATGCAGGACGGGCAAAACCTCTTTGACCAGGCGAGTTCCTTCTCTGGCGAATGGGAAGTGGACGAATCGCTCAACGAACTCCACGCTCAAGGCGACTGGGGTTGTATCGTGGTAGGCATTGACAATGGTGGTCAATACCGACTCGATGAATACTCTCCTTGGCTGAACCCCCAATACGGCGGCGGCCAAGGGGACGAGTACGTCGAGTTCATTGTCAACACGCTTAAACCTTATATAGATGCCAACTATAGAACCCTTCCAGGCCGATTAACAACGGGCATCGCGGGCAGCAGTATGGGCGGGCTCATTTCTATGTACGCCCTCTCGGAGCGGCAAGACGTTTTTGCCAAAGCCGGCATTTTCAGTCCCGCGTTCTGGTTTGCTGGTTCCGCATCAGCCAATCATGTAGCAAGCCATCCAAAACAGGGCAACGCCAGAGTCTACTTTCTAGCTGGTGCGGATGAAGAAAACAACGGCAACCAATCCAACTATGTAGTAGAAGATATGCAGGCCGTTTCCAACGCCATGGCTACGGCAGGTTTTAGTGCAGGCGAAAAGTCATTTAATGTAATCTCTGACGGGAAACACTCCGAATGGTTTTGGGCTCGCGAGTTCCCCGATGCGTACGAGTGGCTTTTTGCCGATTTTACAACCCCGACCAATGAACCCGGCCAAGCCTCCCTCGCACTGGAAATATTTCCTAACCCTGCCAGCACTTGGGTGCGTTTCGGCGGAACGGATGTGGGCGATAAAATCGAATTCCAAATTTTCGGAAGCGATGGCAAACGCTGGCAAGATTCCACCATTCGCAGCGGAGATCCGGTATGGACGGGTGACTTGCCCGCAGGTTTTTACTTTGTAAAGGCTCGTAAAGCTGGTGGCGAATGGGGAATAGCAAGCCTGGTTCGGCAGTAGAATTGCTGTAACCTCTTTATACACCTATATAATAGGAGGCAGTTTTATTTTGTCCTCATGCCGACATGTGCTTTGGCGACAAAACAAAACTGCCTTTTCATTTGTCTTCTGATTGCTTTTCCAAATGCCCTCCTAAACCTTGCACAACTCCTATAAACCAAGTTCCCCTTTTTTACCTTTGCCTCCGAAATGAGCGACATTATCCACCACGAGTGCGGCATCGCTGTACTTAGGCTTCTTAAGCCACTCGATTTTTACCATAAAAAGTATGGCACCGCTTTCTACGGCGTTCAAAAAATGCAGCTTTTGCTGCAAAAAATGCGCAACCGGGGCCAAGACGGCGCGGGCATTGCCACCATCAAACTCAATCCCCAACCAGGTACCCGATATATAAGCCGAAAGCGCTCTAATGCTCCCAACTATCTTGCCGACCTTTTCGACATGGTGTGGGCAAGGCTGAACGCTGCCCCACCCGAGTTCCGTGATGACACTACCTGGCTTCGAGAAAACATGCCCTACATGGGCGAAGTACTCATGGGCCATCTCCGCTACGGCACTCATGGCGACAATTCAATCGAACTCGTCCACCCATTCCACCGCCAAAACAACTGGATTAGCCGCAACCTACTCCTCGCGGGCAATTTCAACATGACCAATGTGGACGAGCTTTTTCAAGAGCTCGTTGATCTTGGACAGTATCCCAAAGAAAAAAGCGATACCGTAACCGTACTCGAAAAACTTGGCCACTTTCTCGACGACGAAGTCCAGCGCCTTCACACCTGGTACAAACCCGACGGCCATTCCAATCCTGAGATCAACCAGCTCATCTACGAAAACCTAGATATCCAGCGCCTCCTGCGTCGGGCCAGCAAAAAATTTGATGGTGGCTACGTCCTCGGTGGCATGATTGGCCATGGAGATGCCTTTTTAATGCGTGATCCCAATGGCATCCGCCCCGCGTATTGGTATCAAAACGATGAAATAGTAGTTGGAGCCTCTGAGCGCCCGGCTATACAATCCGTATTTAATGTCCGCTTTAAGGACATGAAAGAACTCAAGCCTGGCCACGCCTTAATAGTTAAGTTCAATGGAAAGGTAGACGAGCTGCCCTTTCTCGAACCGCGCGAACGCCGGGCCTGCTCCTTCGAGCGCATTTACTTCAGCAGAGGCAATGACCGTGAGATTTATCAGGAGCGCAAAAAACTGGGCGAACTACTCGCTCGCCCAGTCCTCGACGCCGTCCACTTCAATCTTAAAAACACCGTATTCAGTTACATACCCAATACAGCTGAAGCAGCCTTCTACGGCCTCATGGAAGGATTGGAAAAAGAACTCAATGCTTGGAAACAAGACCAAATTCTCGCACTAGGCAAAAACACCACAGCAGAAAAAGTCGCCGAGATTCTTGCTGTGCGCCCCCGCAACG
>JBBQSW010000378.1:0-3865 GCA_038213575.1 Chitinophagales bacterium
CAGGGTATTTCAAGTTTGATTTTTCGGAAAAATTGAAGGGTGGCAAAAAGGCCAAAACCACCTCAGAATCAGAGGGATATGGCCTAAAACAACTCGGCGAACTGCCCCGTGTCATGTCTGGAACTGGCATCTCTACCACCCTCAGTCAATTCTGGAGTCAACTGCGTACCGACTTTAAAGGCGTCATCAAAAGCACTCCGTTTATATTGCTCACTTTAATTGGTCTGCTCAATTGCATCCCAAGTTTTCAATACGCCACCGATGGTTACGGCACCCACAATCTGCCCGTGACCTACACCATGGTAGACATCGTTCGGGGCGCGTTTTACCTGTTCATCATTGCCATTCTGACCTATTTTACGGGGGCGCTGGTATGGAAAGAGCGCACGGCCAAAGTCAACGAAATTTACGACGCTTTGCCCACGCGCACTTGGACGGGCTACCTGGCAAAATATAGCACCATCGTTTCGGTGGTGTTCTTGCTGAATTTGGTCGCCATAATCGCCGCCGTGTGTGCCCAAGCATTGCATGGTTACGACCGCTTTGAACTGGGTGTTTATGTCCGCGAACTGCTCGTGCTCGATGTACTCGGTTTTGCCTTCCTCGCCGCATTGTTCATGTTCATTCACGCTTTGTCACCCAATATGTACCTCGCTTTTTTCATCTGCATCGTACTGGTGGCCGTCAACTCTTTTGTCTGGGGCGTTATTGATATTTCGAGCAATATGGTCAAACTAGGCGGCACTCCCTCATACACCGTCAGCGATCTTTATGGTTATCAGCCTTATGCCTCGGGTTTGGCATGGTTCCATTCATATTGGCTATTGTTCGGCGGACTGTTGGCCGTCGCTGCTATATGCTTTTGGCCACGTGGCAAGGAGTCAGGCTGGCGCAAACGCCTCTCTTTGGCAGCGCAGGAGTGGAAAACGTACCGAATAGCAGGATTGGTTCTGCTTGTCCTGTGGTTTTGTACGGGTGGTTTTGTTTTTTACAATACCAAGATTTTAAACAAACCCGTCAGCGAAAACACGCAGGAGAAACGTATGGCGCGGTACGAAACCGAGTACAAACGTTTTCAAGGCTTCCCGCAGCCGCGTATTTTTGACCTGAAATACGACATCCGTATTTTCCCTGAAACCCGAACGTATGAAGCCGATGGTCAAATGTGGGTGCGCAACCTACACGCCAAACCAATTGACACCCTATTCGTACAAATTCCTTCTCAGGGCGATTTCCTATTTGAAAACCCGCGCCTGTCCCTCTTGCTCAACGATTCCGCGCTTTACCTGCGTTTTTATAAAATCAACCCCGCCCTTGCTCCCGGCGATTCTATGCTCTTGAAATTCAATACAGTATATCGAGCTAAAGGGTTTGAAAACGAACTCTCGAATACGAGCATCATGCAGAACGGGACCTTTTTCAACAACGGCGACATCTCGCCCACCTTCGGCTATCAGGAAGGCGGCGAACTCAGAGAAAAAAATAAACGCCGTGAGTTTGGTCTGCCTGAAAAGACGCGAATGGTGCCACTTGACACAGCCAACCTTGCTGCCCGAAGCAACCAATATCTCAGTATTGACTCGGACTGGGTTACCGTAGAAACCACGATCAGCACTTCCGCTGATCAGGTTGCCATTGCGCCGGGTTCGCTCCTGAGTGAAAAGACGGAAGGTAATCGCCACATTTTCCATTACAAACTCGACCACAAAGCCTGGAATTTTTACTCCTTCCTGTCTGCCCGATACGAGGTGGCGCGGGAACAAAAAGAAGGCATCACCTACGAGGTGTATTACCATGCCGACCATGCCCAAAATGTGCCGCGTATGCTGAAATCCATGCAAAAAAGCATCGAATACTATACCACGCACTTCGGGCCTTACTACCACAAGCAATGCCGCATCATAGAGTTTCCCAGGTATGCAGAATTTGCCCAGGCTTTCCCAGGCACCATGCCGTATTCTGAAGGAATCGGTTTCATTGAGGATTTCAGACAGGAAAAAGACGACATTGACATGGTGTACTATGTGGTGGCACACGAGATGGGTCATCAATGGTGGGCACACCAGGAATGTGGCGCGAACATGCAGGGCGCGGAAATGACCACCGAAACTTTTGCCCAGTACTCCGCCCTGATGGTCATGGAACACGAGTATGGTCGCGATATGATGCGCAAGTTTTTGGAGTATGAAACGGACAAGTACCTCCGTGACCGGGGCCGCGAAACCCTGCGTGAAATGCCGCTCGCCAAATGCGAACAGCAGGGCTATATCCACTACAACAAAGGTTCGGCGGTCATGTATTATCTCAAGGAGATGATTGGCGAAGACAAGGTGAACGCTGGCTTAAAGACGTTCTTGGAAAAATTCCGCTACAAAAACCCACCTTATCCAACGAGCATAGATGTGGTAAACGAATTTGCTGCGCAAACGCCGGATTCGTTGAAATACATTATTCAGGACTTGTTCTGGGACATTACACTTTTTGAGAACAAGACCAGAGAGGCCACCATGAAAGATCTTGGAAACGGGAAATATGAGGTGACCATTCAGGTTGAATGCCGCAAACTTAAAGCCGACGAACTAGGCAAAGAAACCGAGGTGTCGGTGAACGATTGGATGGACATAGGAGCCTTTGCCAAACCCCATGGAGATAAAAAGTATGGCAAAACGCTCTACCGCCAGCGGGTGAAAATTTCGCAGAAAGACAACACGTTCACTTTCGTGGTGGATGGAAAACCGCATAAAGCGGGGGTGGACCCGTTTAGAATTTTGATAGATCGGGAGCCGAAGGACAATGTGAAGGAGCTGAAGTAATCTAGGAACGCATTTGGGGAGATCGGCCTGAATATCGGTTACCGTTGAGTTATACTGTTTGGTGCACGGGAGCCGGAATGCTCTATACGGATAGAGTTAATAGTAAGGCAAGGATATATCGGCATTCGAGTCCTCGTCTGGGATTTGGTGCATGACTTCTGTCAAGGGGCCGACGGACTGAGCAAGGGCTTTGCGTAGGCCGGTAATCGCCACATTGAGCGAAATGCGGTAAATCCAGGTGCTTTCCTTCGATTCATTCCGAAAATTGGGATAAGCCCGCCAGAGCTGCAACACAATTTCTTGAAAAACGTCGCGCCGATCTTCCATCAATGGGCAGTAGGCCTGGCAGATTTTGTGCACGATGTTCTGATGTCGGACCAATAACTGAATGAATGCTGCGTCGGGTGAAGCCACTGAGTTTTATTTTTGAATGATTAGTCGCAAGATGTAGGGAAACATTACAAGTGGCCAAACTTTTTCCTTGCCCACACGTTCCCTTTTGCAAGGACTTGCCCTACATTTGCCCACTTTTTTGACGAAAAAACACAAGAAATGGCCTCGACAATATTCGACCTAAAAATGCTCAAGGCGTTCTACGCTTCCTTCCCCGCCCGCGTGGATGCCGCCAAAACCAAACTGAAACGCCCGCTTACGCTTTCCGAAAAAATCCTTTTCGCGCACCTACACCCTGATAATCCGCTTGCTGACTACAAGCGTGGCGGCGATTATGTATTTTTCCAGGTGGATCGTGTCGCTATGCAGGATGCAACAGCACAAATGGCCTTGTTGCAATTTATGACCTGTGGCCGCAAAAAAGTGGCTGTGCCCAGCACCGTTCACTGCGATCACCTGATCACTGCAGAAGTTGGCGCAGTGAAAGATATGGCGGTGGCTCTGGACAAAAACAAAGAAGTTTTTGACTTCCTCAGCACGGTTTCACAAAAATATGGTATCGGGTTCTGGAAACCAGGCGCGGGTATCATTCACCAAATTGTGCTCGAAAACTACGCCTTCCCAGGCGGCCTGATGATCGGCACCGACTCGCACACCGT
>JBBQSW010000379.1:0-3848 GCA_038213575.1 Chitinophagales bacterium
TGAACCGTCCCGAGGGGGCCGAAATTTAGGGGGAATCAAATTTAATTGAATAAAGAATATCGCATTCCCAAACGAAAGCGCATTCAAATAGCAGGTGGGCAATGCAGTGCCCAAAGATAAAGCAGCGGTTCTCGCTTTGCAAAAATTAGCATGTTCTTTTCAATTTTTTTTGTAGTTCATTGAATATCAATATCTTTCGTTCCAAAAAGAAATGATTGACGAATTGATACAACTGGTAAGAGACGGCTTTATGTCTATCAAGGATCATCGCAAATACAATTCTACCTACTCGTTAGGAGATTTATTGAGCGCTGGTTTTGCTATTTTCTCGCTCAAAGACCCGTCATTGTTAGCTTTTCGCGAGCAATATCCGATGCGAAGCGAGAATTTGAAGCGAATTTACGGGATCGAGCAAATACCTGGAGACACTGCTTTGCGTGAAGGTCTTGATGGGATCGCTCCCTCTGCCTTGCAGGCACAGTTCAAGCCTTTGATAGACAGGTTGCGGCAGGAAGGCATGGTGGAAAAGCGGCAGGTCTTGGGCGGTTATACCGTGCTTGCTGGTGACGGCACACAACATTTTTGTTCTGACAGTCGGTCTTGCGCGCATTGTTTGAACAAGCAGCACCGCAACGGCTCCACAACATACCACCACCAACTTTTAGGGGCGGTGTGGGTACAGCCGGGCGAGAAAACCGTTTTTCCCATTGCGGTGGAGCCTATTGTACGCCAGGATGGCAATATGAAAAACGATTGTGAACTCAATGCGGCAAAGCGCCTTGTCCCACAAATCCGGCAGGTGATGCCCACAGAAAAGCTTTTATTGACACTTGACGCACTTTACACCAACGCTCCGCTAGTCCGACTGCTAAAGGAACACCATATTTCATTCCTAATCGGGGTGAAAGACGGTTACGTTCCCATTCAAGTCGAACGCTTAACCGAACAAGGCGCCCTGAAAGAAATATCGTGGGAGGCCAAAGGCCGCTTGTGCGCCATTCAATTCGCCAACGGATTGATCCTCAATGGTCAAAACCAAGACCTGCTGGTCAATTATCTGGAATATATGGAAGTCGATCCCAACACCGCCGAAGTAATTTATTTCCATTCCTGGGTCACGGACTTGCCCATTACCGAGGAAAATGCCCTGGAAATGGTCGCCGTGGCCAGAGCGCGATGGAAAATCGAGAACGAAACGTTTAACACCCTCAAGAACCAAGGCTACCATTTGGAGCACAATTACGGGCACGGCTCAGAATACTTGGCCACCAACTTTGCAATCCTAACTTTTCTGGCATTCCTAACAGATCAAATCGCTCAATGCCTCGACAATGCCTTTCAAAAAGCCCTGGAAACATGCAAAACCAAAAAGGCTTTGTGGGAAAAAGTCCGACAAGTTTTTGATCTCTTACCAGCCTTGTCAATGAACGCAATTTATAGGTTTATTGCCCTAAATCGTCAAGCAAACCATCCTATGCTCGAATAACTCAAATGATTGTTTTTTACAAAGCGAGAACCGCTGAAGATAAAGTCATCGTATGTTAAAATCCCAAAATTTTTGGACAAGGATCACGGATGTTTATCGTGTGCTGCTTCAAAAAATAATCCTTCCGTACATTCGCCCCTCCAACCCACTGTGGTTCGTGTTATTAAAAGGGCAATACCATGTCTAAAAAGAAACTCTTCAAACCGGCACCTCAAAAGCAGACCGCGATTCAAAGCAAACGGTCCGCAGAATCCGCTCCGCGGTCAAATATCAACATTCAGCTGTCAAAGGTCAAAGGTGCCCTATGGGTCGGGCTAGCCGCTTCGATTCTGGGCTTTCTGTTGTATGCCAACACTTTAGGCCACCAATACACCCTCGACGATTTTTCGATCATCAAGTCGAACTGGATCACGAAAGGAGGGTTGAAAAACATCGGCCTCATCTTTTCCACAGAGTACCGTTTTGGTTCCTGGAACAGTGTCGGCTCGCTCTACCGACCCATTCCGCTTACGATGTTTACGCTGGAATGGCAGCTCTCGCCAGACAACCCTAGGCTTGGGCACATACTCAACGCCTTGTTTTATGCACTCACAGGCTGGGTATTGTGGACCACCTGGCGGCGCGTTCTGGTGGACTATCCGCCTGTTTTAGCAGCTATAGCCGTGTTGGTATTTATGGCGCACCCGATTCATACCGAAGTAGTGGCCAACATCAAGAGCCGCGACGAAATCCTGGCCTTACTTTTCGGCACGCTCACGCTCCGGGCCATCTGGGAATACATTGAAAAAGAAGATACAAAGTGGTTGTTATGGGCCGTTTTGGCCTACACCATTGCGATGTTCTCCAAGGAAAGCTCGATCACATTTATGGCTGTTTTCCCATTGGCCATGTGGTATTTTGCGCCAAACTCTGTGGGTAAAATCGCTAAAGTATCCGCAGTATTGCTGGTGCCAGCCGTCATTTTCCTGTTGATCCGAAAAAGTATTCTCGACGCGCAAGCTTACCAGGAAAGCTATTCCATCCTCGACAATTTTATGGCGGAGACCAAAAATAAAGGCGCGCAACTGGCCTCGGCTTTCATGATGTGTGGACGGTATTTGTGGACGCTTATTTTCCCGCATCCTCTTGTTAGCGATATGGGATACCCGCAAACCAAGTTGGTCACTTTTGCAGATTGGCGTGCCTTGGCGGGCTTTTTCTCCTATGTCGGCATGGGTATTTGGGCGGTGCTGAATATCCGGCGCAAACATTTCCTTTCTTTCGCTATCTTGTTTTACCTCGCCACATTTTCGGTTTTCAGCAACGTTTTGATGCAAATCGGTACGTCTTATGGAGAGCGTTTGCTTTATATTCCTTCGTTTGGTTTTGCTTTGGCAGTAGCCTGGCTTTTTTGCAAAATTTTCAAAATCAACGATCTAACTGAAATTTGGAACCCCAACGGGAAAGGCACGGCCTTGTGGCTGGCAGTGGGCATACTCATTGGTATGTACGCGCTCAAAACGATTACCCGCAATGGCGCATGGTATGACAGCGCCTCGCTTTACGCTGCTGATTTGCCCAATTCGCCCAATTGCGCCAAGCTCAACTACCACAACGCGCTCGAAATGGTGCGCATTGGTATGGATGAAAAAGAAAGCATTGTAAAAGACGTGGAGCAAGTGCGGTTAGGGATTGCAGGCTATGATAAGTGCATCGAACTCTACCCGAAGTACCACGATGCGTATGGAAGCCGGGGCCTCGCTTATTTCCGTCTGGGCGAAGTGCTGAAAAACCCGGAGGAGCAGCGCGCTGCCTGGGACCAATCTTTGGCGGATTACCAGGAATCGCTCAAATACCGCTACAATAACTCGGAAGTGCTCTCCAACATGGGCAAAATTTATTTCACACGCGGTCAGCCCGAAAAGGCCGAAGAGGTGTACCGAAAATCGGTCGAATTCGACCCTCGATTCGTGGATGGCCGACGCAACTTAGGGGCCGTGCTTGCCATGCAAAAGAAGTTCCCACAAGCCATCGAGCAATGGAAGGAGGCACTGAAATACGCCGACAAAACGAAATCTGGCACGCTCTATTTCTACATCGGCTCGGCCTACAAGGATATGGGACAGCCCGAAAACTCGGTGGAGTGGTTTGAGAAGGCGTATGCGGTGGAGCCCTCTTTACGGAAGTGAGGGGCCACAGATGAGGTTGACTCAAAGAATAAATTGCCTGCTGCATTGTAAGGCAGGCTGTGTAATCTGATACCATTATCCCCCGGCACATTTGAGTTCCTTTTCCATCCTTCGGCGAACCCCGTAGCGGTTGTGGCAGACGTTGTCGCAGCGCCATTCATCAAGCATCGGACCGGTAACTGATTTCATTGCCG
>JBBQSW010000380.1:0-3845 GCA_038213575.1 Chitinophagales bacterium
GTTTTTCAGGTTTTGGGCGGGCAATTTGTCATATCTCAACTGTTCCCCAAATTTTTTCGGTGCCCCCCTGCCAGCGTATGCACCTGCGTATGGCAGGTACAAGACAGTCTTCCGATTGAGTTTGCTAATCAGATGCAGCCCAGCCTCGCGTACAATCATCATGCAGGTTTTGTTGCGTAGGCACCATCGCAAAGCGCATACTTTATGGTTAGGCCAATGCCCGAAAGTTGGGGCAGCACGGCATCCAACAAAGTCTTTAACCCTTCGCTCAAAGCGCTTTTTTCCTGTACTTTTTGCTTGTTGAGGATATTGAGTCAATGCACCCCTACTTTAAACAATACGGCTTACGAGTACATTTCGGGAGTTGTCTTCTACAATTTGTTCAACGTTACTGGGCAATCGCCCAACAGATACGGAGATTACACCTACATCACCACACAGTGCAAGCGAAACGCCACTTATACGCTTGTTGCTGTGCCCAGATTCACAGGTAGTGCTTACCCAGAATACTGGAAAGCATGGGTTGACTACAACAACGATGGCGACTTCAACGATGCAGGCGAAACCATTTTGGATACCTATGGCAGTTTCAGTTCGGTAGCCGCTACCGTGACCATTCCTGCCAGTGTGCCACTTGGCCCAAAACGTATGCGTATCGCCATGAGCTACGATCCGATTTTGACGACCTGCCCTAGCAGCATTTGGGGAGAAGTGGAAGATTACACCTTCGTGATCATTTCTTCGATGGGTGTAAACGGAACAGAATCAACGGAGCCAGAAGATCTAACCGACCCTTCCCTCCAGACGGTTGTGAATGAGCACACGGTGAAATCTGGCCGCAACACCGTTAGCAGTGTGCAACCGGAAGCCAACAAGATTGACTTCAGTGTGATGCCCAACCCAAGTGCCGGCATACTAAGTGTCCGTGCCGAACTTGCCAATGCTTCGGACCTTAAGTTGGAAGTATTCACGCCAAACGGCCAATTAGTGCTCGCTCGTACCATAGCGGCCGCCGAAACCGTCAACGAAGCCATCAACCTGACGGACCAACCCGACGGTTTTTACATGCTGCGCTTGAGCAGCGGAGACGCCTGTAGTGTAAAAACAATCGTGTTGAAAAAATAAAACCCGGTTCTAAAACCAAATGAACGGTTTTTGAAAAAGCGCAGCATCCAGTGATCTGGGTGCTGCGCTGTCTTTTTATTGGATAGGACACTATTTCTATTGTTTTTAAAATATTCTGTCCCCCACCCAACCTCTCCGCCCTCGCCTGCGTGTAGCCTTCCGAACACAAACAAATAAACACCCGTACCTTCCGCCGGGGGGCAAAAGAGGCCTCCGGCGGGAGTTTTAAATTGCAAATTGTAAAACTGCAAATCCGTGCCCCATCCGTGTTATCAGTGTTCCAGCTAACCAGTTACAAATTCAAATTGTAATACGATTTTGAACCTCGACCCGCAACTTCTATTGGCTGCCCAGAAAGGCGACCGAAAAGCACAGTCAGCGCTGTACCGCTCGTGCTTTCCGATCCTTATGGCAGTATGTATGCGCTATCGGCGAGACAAACAGGATGCGGTGTCGGCCCTGAATAATGGCTTCCTAAAAATCATTCAAAACCTCGATAAATATAAGCGGGATGAAGTGCCGTTCGAGGCATGGATTCGGAGGATCATGATCAATACGGTCATTGATGAATATCGCCGCGAGAAGAAATGGCGCGAACTGACTGTTTTCACGGAGGATATTGAGCGTGTTTTCCCCGATGAACCGATTGATTGGAACGAAGCGGATCAACGCCTCGATGTTCAGCACCTAGAAGCCTTGTTGCGGCGACTTCCCCCCATGACACAAAAGGTGTTCAACCTATTTGCCATTGATGGATTTAGTCACCACGAAATCAGCGATATGCTTGGCATGAGTGAAGGAACCTCTAAATGGCATGTCAGTACTGCCCGTGCCCAATTACAATCCTGGATAAAAACCGAATACCAAACTGCTTGACCTTGCTATGGAAAATATGGACGATCTGATGCGACAAAAATTTGACTCCGACGATCCTCGGGAACGTTTCGAGTTCCGGGAGGAATATTGGGAGCAGGCTCAAGCCTTGCTCGAACAGGACGAGGCGGGTCGGCGTAGACGGCTGTGGCTTTTTATCGGGCTGTTGCTGGCCATGGCATTGCTTGCCTGGTTTTTGGTGCAGCAATGGGGCGCCGGATCTTTGTCAGAAAATAAAGCAGCGGAGGAGCGTTTGACTTTATTGACTGAAAAAACTGAAAACGAAGCATATCCGAATGGCAAACGCACAATATACGAACCCTTAACGAAACCCTCCAATTCGGTCGAGGGGACAATGAGAAGTTCTCGGCAGGATGAGAATAAGTCAACCTCTTCCGTTCCAGCAAATCTATCCCTTGGCACACAACAAAGCCGAATGGGCAATAAAGGCTCAATAAAGCCCGGTAATTCAGGAAACACACAGGATGCAGGGCCCCTTACTGGCGAACAAATAGCAGAAGGAGGCAACTCAAAAAGCCCGTCGGCTGCTCAACCAGCCCAAAAAGGAAAAGCAGGCAAAAATAAAATCGAAAACACCCCCGCTGGCAATACTACCCAAGGTAACGACCAACCACCCATCACCACTCCACCCATCACCAATCCACCCATCACCCATCCACCATTCACCCATCCACCATTCACCCATCCACCAGTCACCAATATTCCAACCCCGCTGACGCTTTTTACAGTGCCGGAGCAAGTGATCGTACCACGCAAGTTGACGGTGGCGAAGGAGCCCATTGCGGAAAAAACCAAACCCGTTCAAGACCAACGTTTTTCGTTCGGCTTGTCATTGGCTGGTGCGGCTTATCAGCAGCCCGACACGGCTGGCCGTTGGGCTGGCTGGGCCATTGGTGCTTTTGGAAATTATCGTTTGAACGACCACTGGTCGCTTATGCTTGGCGTTCAAGGGCGTTTTGTGCCAGGCCAGGGGACTGTCGCAGATTCATCCAATCCCAACCAAGCAGAGCAGTTGCGTTATTCGTTTGGCTACCAGCGCGAATCATGGTCGCGTGAAACCCGTGGGCTTTACTACCTTGAAATGCCACTTTCTGCTCGTTGGCATAAAGGCCCCTGGAGTCTGGAAGGCGGCGCAGCAGCAGGCAAGCTTTTATCGGTGCGAGACCGTACAGAATACACAGTGGAGTCCTCCTTGGAAGGGGAAAAAACCGAAACAAAAAAATTCGCCAAGAGCAATGTCGAAGCTTATAATCGCACCTATTTATCAGGTTTTGCCGGGGCGGAGTATCGTTTGAATAATCGGTTTTCGGTGACGAGCAGAGCGCAGTATCGTTTCACGCCAGTTTTCAAAACATTGGGAGAGGGAGTGAAAAACAAAGGTTTGGGGAATGTGGAATTGGGACTGAGGGCTCGTTTATTTTAAGATCACAGCACCCTTAGGAACGCGGTACCAATAACTTAGTCATTTGATGCCACCCTTTGTTCCATCATACGGCCCTTATCTTTCTTTAAATAGCCCCACTATTCGCAGAAAAATAGGGTTGTCTGATGAAAAAATGGTTGCCCTAAAATGACTAAGTTATTGGTGCCGCGTTCCTTAAACCTCGCAGGTTTCAAAAATCTACGAGGTTTAAGGGCCATTGAATTCAAAGAATATGAGAAAAATACTGCTTTTTATACCTCTGGCCGCCATAATTTGGTCGGCGTGTAGCAAATCTGATATTCCGGACCAAGGTTCTGATACCCCGGTGTTTATGCTTGGATTTGAAGATAGTTTAAATGGTAATGGATATGCCCTTACCGCAGGCGCAGGTGGCAATTACCTT
>JBBQSW010000381.1:0-3829 GCA_038213575.1 Chitinophagales bacterium
AGACATTTCAGCCATCGTGAAGCAGGTACAAGCAGTGGTAGAAAAGTCTATCGAAAGCCTGGATATTGCCCTCGAACCTGTGGAGGGCTACGGCAACAAAGTGGATCTGAGCGGCCTGGACTTTGAGCTAATTGAACGGGAGTTTTTGAAGTTGGGAGATAAGCAGCCTATTGCCGTGCAATCGCTCAAAGACAAGGTGGAAGCAAAGCTCAACCAAATGCTACGCGACAACCCCTTCCGGGTGGATTACTACGAACGCTATCAGGAGATCATTGAGGCGTACAACTACGGCAAGGAATACGCAGCCATCAAAGAAATTTTTGATCAATTGGTAGGATTCTTGAATGACCTAAGCGAAGAAGAGAAGCGGGCTGTCCGGGAGGATCTGAGCGAGGAGGAGTTGGCAGTAGTGGATATGCTAAGCCGGGACAAGAAAATCAGCGACAAGGAAAAGGCGGAACTCAAAGACATCGCCAAAGAGCTATTGGAGCGTTTGAAAGAGAAGGAGTTTAAGATTATCCATTGGGCGGATAAGGAGCAAACGGCTTCGGCGGTTAAAGTGGTGATCAAAAACTACCTGTTTGATAAGTTGCCGTATCCGGTTTTTGAAGAGGTTGATGTGAATGTGAAAACGGAGGTTTTGTTTGAGTTTTTCAAGGGGAGTATGCGGAGGGGATGGCGGCGTGAGCTAAGCGGCGGATTCAAGTTTCAAACACAACAATCTTTAGAGCTTTCATAATGTCATTGCTGGGGTGAAAAAATAGGATAACCGGGTTACTTTTGAGTCGCCTACCATGTAAAGTTATTTAGGACGAGACAAAATGAAAAAACCACCCCCACCTTCTCCAAAACCCGCCGAAAACAAGACCATCCTCTACGCCTGCCTGGCAGTCATCCTCCTGTTCGCCGCGCTGGTACGCTACCGTCTCCTCGGTCTCCCGCTCGAACGCGATGAAGGCGAATATGCGCTGATGGGCCAACTCATTCTGAAAGGCATCCCGCCGTATGAGATGGCGTACAGCATGAAATTGCCGGGGACTTATTACCTGTACGCCTTGTTCATGGCTGTTTTCGGACAAAGCGCGACCGGAATTCATCTGGGTCTGCTTGTGGTCAACCTGGCGAGCATCCTGCTAGTATTCTTTATCGGGAAAAAATTGCTCAGCGAAAGCTCTGCATTGTTTGCGGCGGCATCTTTTGCCTTGCTGTCGCTGTCGCCGGGAGTTTTTGGCTTTGCGGCCCACGCTACCCATTTCAATGCGCTGTTCGGTTTGTGCGGATTGCTCGCCTTGTTACAATATGCAGATCGGCCAAACTGGCTTCGCCTGGCCGGAAGTGGGTTTTGCTTCGGGCTTGCCTTCGTCATGAAACAACAAGCTGTTTTTTTGATGTTGTTCGGGCTGCTGGCGTTTTGGCTGATCGAGCGGCAACGGGAGCCATTCGAGCGAACAAAAACGGCGCCCCGGTTTGCCGGATTGGCCGCTACGATGGCCTTGCCTTACGCACTGGTGTTGCTAACGGCTTGGTTTACAGGTACTTTTGACGAATTCTGGCACTGGACGGTGGAATATGCGGGGCAGTATGTCGGGATCAAAACCGGCAGCGATGCCTGGCGGTTGTTGAATTTGAATTTTCCTGGCGTAATAGAAGGATATGGCTTGTTTTGGCTGACAGGGCTTGTGGGTTTGGCGGCCTTGTTTTTCCCCCGGACGAGCGTTCAACACCGTTGGTTGATCCTGACTTTCGCCGTTTTCTCTTTTGCGTGCGTAGTGCCGGGACTGTATTTCCGCCAGCACTATTTCATCGTGTTTTTGCCGGCATTGGCCTTGCTGGTCGGGGTTGCGCTGCATTTTTTGGAGGAACGCTTGCCGCAAACGCCCTGGATGCGCTTATTGCCGTTGTTGTTGTTCGTCGGCATGGCGTCGGTGGCGATTTTCAGGCACAGCACAACGTTTTTCAAAGAAGACCTCAGTAAAATGGCGGCCAGAACCTACTCACCCACCAACCCATTCGAAGCCTCGCTGGAAATCGCCCGGTTCATCCGCGCCAATTCGAGCGAGCAGGACAAAATAGCCATCCTCGGCTCCGAACCTCAGATTTGTTTTTACAGCAAGCGGCTGCCGGCCACCGGGTTTATTTATGCCTATCCCCTGATGGAAAATCAACCCTACAGCTTGGAAATGCAACGGGCAATGATCGCCGAGATCGAAAAGGCACGGCCTAAATTTCTGGTTTTTGTCAATTCACCTTTTTCCTGGACCAAATCGGATGCGTCTGCCAAGGATATTTTCAACTGGTACGACCAATACCGCAGCCAGTACAACATGGTCGGCTTGGTTGATCTGAATCCGAGCGGCAAGCCGACTTATGTCTGGCGGGAGGCGCTGAACGGATACACGCCGAAGAATAAGGCGCAGGTTTGGGTGTACGAACGGAAATGACGCTGTGCTAAAAAACGGCACACACAACGGAGGAGTAGCGAGCCAAATGGCTGCTTATGATTGAAATACCTCCGAAACCTTCGACTTAGTCGGGAGATTCAAGTATTGCAAAAATTCATGCTTCCGGGCTTCCTTCATAAAAGCGCCTCCATAATAGGCCGTGATGGTACTGCTGTTGACATCTTGAACACCCCTTGAAGATACGCATAAGTGGTGCGCATCCACCACAATGGCCACGTCATCCGTACCGAGCACGGAGCACAAATGGTGCGCAATTTGCATGGTGAGCCGCTCTTGTACCTGCGGACGTTTTGCAAAATACTGCACAATCCGGTTGATCTTGGACAAGCCAATGACATTGCCGTTGGCGATGTACGCGATGTGGGCTTTTCCAATTATGGGTACAAAATGGTGCTCGCAGTTGGAATAAAAAGTAATGTCCTTTTCCACCAGCATTTCATGATAGCGGTACTTGTTGTCGAACAGGGCAACCTTGGGCTTGTTCTTAGGGTTCAGCCCACTGAATATCTCCTGTATGTACATTTTTGCGACCCGTTTTGGCGTGCCGCGCAGGCTGTCGTCGGTCAAGTCGAGGCCCATGGTGAGCATAATTTCCCGGAAATGGTGCTCGATCTTAGCCATTTTTTCCTCATCGGAAAGATCGAAGGCATCCGGGCGCAAGGGCGTTTCGAGGGAGGACATGATGTGATCGTCTCCAAAGTCGTCATCAGTCAGCGAAAGGGAATTGTTGAAGTTATCGGTGGCGTTACGCATGTTGCAGAAAAGGTTAAGTCAAGATAGACATGTTACGATACTAAACCACGTCCCCATCATTTTGTTTAATTTTTTGCAAGATATTATTAAACAAAATAAGCCCTGTTCCATGCCAAAAATTCAAAGTGTGGCACAGCTTTCAAACCTTCACGATGCAGGGGTCAAATGCTCAACCATCCTGCCCGGCTCGGTGGCCATCCATTTCAACCACCACGAACCCAAGCCCTCCGATGTTTGGAAAATTCAGCCTGAGGACAGTTGGCGTTTCAACGCTGCACCACCACTTTTCCTACGAATGTCTGCCCATTTTTTGCTCTAAGTTGAAAAAAATAGAGCCCAGACGGCAAATCTGCAACTTTTATACCCACCGAAGTGCCCTCCCAGATGCCTTTTCTGACATTTTTACTGGAAACGTTCGTGAGTATCCACTGCCCTTGTACAAAAATAGGGAGGCTAATGGTGGTTTCGAGGGAACTGGGGTTGGGGGAGATTTGAATGGTTAAAGATTCGCTCATAATTGTCTTCGTATAAAGGCTATCACAAGAACTATTTTCAAACCTTCCGAGACGGTAGCCGGGGAAATTTATTAGGTCATTGTTGTTCCAGGAATAAGG
>JBBQSW010000382.1:0-3823 GCA_038213575.1 Chitinophagales bacterium
AACTCGTAGGCTCATTATGCAAAAGGCACGCCGTCATCCCGATCTAAATCGAAACTCCGACCGCTTGTAGGCGCATGGTTTCAGGGTCTTTTCACTCCTCTTCTCGAGGTTCTTTTCACCTTTCCCTTACGGTACTTGTTCGCTATCGGTCTCCTGGTGGTATTTAGGCTTGGCAGATGGTGCTGCCGGCTTCAGACAGGGTTTCTCCGGCCCCGCCCTACTCAGGGTACTGCTAGGTAATAATTGCATTCCAAATACGGGGCTATCACCCTCTGTGGCCGCTATTTCCAAAGCGTTCTTTTATACAACTATAGTCCACGTCGCAGCCCTACAACCCCAGCGGGCACGCCCGCTGGTTTGGCCTAATCCGCGTTCGCTCGCCACTACTTGCGGAATCACTTTTGTTTTCTTTTCCTCCTCCTACTTAGATGTTTCAGTTCGGAGGGTTGACTACTATTGTTCACAGATCTTCAACCTGTGGGGTTCCCCCATTCGGACACGCGCGGATCAATCGGTCGTTTGCACCTACCCGCGCATTTTCGCAGCTTACCGCGTCCTTCGTCGTCCCCAGGAGCCAAGGCATCCCCCATGCGCCCTTATTCACTTCCTACTCTTGCCTGGCCATATAGACCAAGAATATCATTCAAGCATCCTTACGGACTACTCGATTGGCTCAATTACTTTTACCTTTCTACTTCTATTCCTTCCAGTCTTGTCAATGAACTTTTATCGTAAAACCACTTCTTCAAAACTTCTTTAAAAGTGTGGCATCTGATGTATTTCTTTCGTTTGGGGCGGCAAAGGTAGAAATCCAAATGGGGGATGAACAAACATTTGTAAAAGTTTTTTTGAAGGTTTTTAAAAACGTTAGTTTTGGGCTCAAAATCAGCCTAAACATTCGTTTTTCTCATGCAAATTAAACTCCCTCAGGCCCTCGAACCCTACCGTGAACAACTGATTCAGACCCGGAAGGCTTTTATTCGAGCCATTTCTCAATCTGCACGCAAAACCAAACTATGGGAAAGCAAGGTGGGTGGGATTCCATACTTTCCTAAAAACCAGGCTTGGCCAACCAGCTCCGATGGGCACGATCTTTTTTTCCTAGCACAAATAAACTTTGCAGAAACGCCACCGCTTGCTCCGTTTCCCACGAAAGGTATCCTTCAGTTTTTCATTCATGACGACGACCTGTACGGAATGGATTTTGATGAAGGCGAGAACCCTGATACCTTTCGGGTGCTTTTTCATCCAGAGGTAGTAGAGAACGAATCCTTCCTCCAAACAAAATTGCCGACTACAACTTGGGATGAAGGCCTGCTTCCACATCACCCGGATGAGTGCTACCCATTAATCTTTGGGCTTGGAGAAGAAGTGGTTCCAATTTCAGATTTTCAATTCTACCAACACTTTGGAAGCGAGTTCTTCCGACAGTTCGGAGAAAAGGAATGGGATGTAATGGGCGATTTTGAAAAAGGGGTTCGATCCCAAGGCCACAAAATCGGGGGCTACGCCTATTTTACTCAAGACGATCCACGCCGCCCAGACGACCCCATGCTCTTGCTATTGCAACTCGACTCCGACGAGGGCATGGATCTGATGTGGGGCGATATGGGGGTAGGGCACTTTTTCATCCGTGAAAAAGACCTGGCCGCGCTGGATTTTTCACGCGTCTTATATGACTGGGATTGTCTTTAAGAAATTCGGTCCATCCCCGCCAAGGCAGCCTGAACGGTGACCTTGTCTTCCGGATAAGTAACCCCGTACCATTGGCTATCGCTGTGAAGTACACGGACATTCACAGCACCTGATTCAATAAGGTTGTTCACGACGAGGGGAATAAAAAATTCAGCCTTTAAATTAGTACTGTTCTCCAGTACAAATTCGCGGAACTGTACTTCTATATGCTCCAATACAGTTTGATGCAGTCCCCAAAGGTTCATAGAAACAGGCGTGTTGTCCGGCAAAAAATGCTGTCCAGTCTCATCAATGAATTGTATGCCATCTGATTGGCGCTCTACTTTCGTTCGCTCGGTTATCTCACTCAAAAATTCTTGTTCATTCACCGAGCAAACCCCACGCGACACCGAACCGTTTTCCGACAGCGTATTGCCCAATTGGTAGGCTACCATGCTGTATACTTTGGGGCTGCATTGGTTTTGCAAGAATTCGCAGAGATGGCGAAAGGCGTCTTCTCCGTAAAAATCATCGGCATTTACCGTAGCGAAGGGTTCATTAATTAAATGTTTGGCCGCCAGAATCGCATGAGCAGTTCCCCAAGGTTTTACACGCGCGGGCTTTTCATCAAGCCAGTCAAGACAGGAGTCTACTTCCTGAAATGCATATTCGGTTCGGATTTTAGCTTCCACCCGTCTGCCCACTTTTTCGCGGAAAGCATCTTCAATCTCCTTCCGAATCACAAAAACGACTTTGCCAAACCCGGCCCGAATCGCATGGTGTACGGAATATTCCAAGATTGCCTCACCACCCGGACCCATGCCGTCTACTTGTTTTAATCCACCATAACGCGAGCCGACGCCCGCAGCCAAAATCAAAAGTGTTGGTTGCATAATTTAAGTTTTATGTTGAGTCAGAGCCGATCCAAAAACCACGCAGGAGGTTTTTGGATCGGCTCTAAGCGGCTGCAAAATTCGGAAAGCCAAGCACATTTTAAGGCATTTGATAAAAACAAGCATTAAAACTGGCACACAAATCCCCATTTCCCTTTTCTACTTTTGCTCAAAATTTATCTCGATGAATACAGTTCGCACAAAGTACATCGTTCTTGTCATTTGCATAACACTTTCTTTTTCAACGGTTTCTGCACAAAAAACCTCCGTGCAAAACATCGAAAGCCGCGTTGAAACGCTGGTCGCCAAAATGACACTCGATGAAAAAATTGGCCAGCTCAATCAAGTGCCGGGCGATATCAGTACCGGCACGGATGTGAAAAATGATGACCTACTCTCCCAAATACGGACCAGTAAAATCGGTTCGGTGCTTTCGCACACTAACTTTCAGAACAAGATCACTATGCAGCGTGTGGCCGTAAGCGAAACCCGCCTCGGTATCCCGCTTGTATTTGGTTTTGATGTCATACACGGCTACAAAACCATCTTTCCCATTCCACTGGCACAAGCGGCCAGTTGGGATATGAGCCTCATCGAACGCATCGAACGTATTGCTGCTGAAGAAGCCAGCGCAGATGGTCAAAACTGGACTTTTGCCCCGATGGTGGACGTGTCGCGTGACCCGCGTTGGGGCCGTGTGATGGAAGGCGCCGGGGAAGATCCATTTCTAGGCAGCCGGGTGGCTGAGGCAAGGATTCGCGGGTTTCAAGGGGAAGATTTAGCCGCTAACAACACGGTAGCTGCCTGCACCAAGCACTTCGCCGGTTACGGTTTTTCGGAGGCGGGGCGCGATTACAACACGGTGGACTTAAGCAATCAGCGTCTGCGCGAGATGGTGCTCCCTCCGTTTCAGGCGGCTGCAAATGCAGGTTCGGCTACGTTTATGAATGCGTTCAACACGCTCAACGGGGTTCCTGCCAGCATGGACAAAAATCTGATTACCAATATTTTGCGCGGAGAATGGGCTTGGAAAGGTATGGTGGTGAGTGATTGGAACTCCTTTGGCGAAACGCTCGTGCACGGCGCAGCAGAAGATGAGACTGATGCTTCGGCCAAATGCCTCCTAGCGGGCAGCGATATGGATATGGCGGGCGGAACTTTTCAAAAAGGACTTAAAAAAGCCCTTGAAAGTGGGCGTGTTACCCAAGCTCAGATTGACGAGGCGGTACGCCGCGTTCTGCGTTTCAAATTCTACC
>JBBQSW010000383.1:0-3797 GCA_038213575.1 Chitinophagales bacterium
AGCGATTTTTACTGCTTTCTCAGCAATTACTGGCGTTGTTGTTTTTACGGTTTTAGTTGCTTTTTCGGCTCCAGCAGGTGCAGCGGTTTTTACTGTTTTTACCGTTTTGGCGGGTAAATCGGCCACAGATGTTTGGGCGGATTGCTTTTTAGATGCCATAAATTCTGAATTCTAATTTAAGGAAAATTGAAAGTGCGGGGATTCGCTTGGTGATTTTCCGGTGCAAAGATGCGATTTTTTGTTGAAATTGGCTGCTTTGTCAAATTATTATTCTGTAAACGGGGTGTTAAAATTCTATTATCCAAATTAAAATTTTAAAAACGGTCAAATTCGCTTTTTGGAAAAAATCCATTACCCATTCTCCCAAAGTTTGTTGTGAACAGAACTTATCAAATCTAACTTAAAAAACACCATCGTCCAGCGAAAATCACTTGTCTATCTTTGCGACCAGATCCGCTCCTTGGTTTCGGCTTCGGCGGGTAAAAAATCTACGAATCAACATAACCATGTCCAACATCCTCTCTGGCAAAAAAGGAATCATCTCAGGCGCGCTCAACAGCGAAAGTATCGCCTGGAAAGTAGCCGAACGCTGCGTAGCAGAAGGCGCACAAATTGTGCTCACCAACGCTCCCGTGGCCATGCGCATGGGCGAAATCAATGCCCTCGCTGAAAAATGCAATGCGCCCGTTTTCGGTGCTGACGCAACTTCAATGGAAGATTTGGAAACTCTTTTCACCAAATCCATGGATCATTTTGGCGGCAAAATGGATTTTGTGCTTCACTCTATCGGGATGTCTGTCAATGTCCGCAAAGGCAAACCCTACACCGACCTCAACCATGAGTGGATGCAGAAAACCTTTGACGTTAGTGCCATGTCATTCCACAAAATGATGCAAACGATTTGGAAGCTGGACGCCATCAACGATTGGGGCAGCATCCTGGCGCTCAGTTATATTGCAGCCCAGCGCGTTTTCCCGGACTACTCCGAAATGGCTGAATCAAAGGCGCTGCTGGAGTCATTTGCCCGCTCTTTCGGCTACCACCTTGGCACCGCCAAACATGTGCGGGTGAACACCTTGAGCCAATCTCCAACTATGACCACCGCTGGTCAGGGAGTAAAAGGGTTCCATGAATTTTTCAATTACGCCGACAAGATGTCGCCGTTAGGCAACGCCCCGGCGGAAGACTGCGCCAACTACTGCGTTGCGCTTTTTAGCGATTACACGCGCTACGTCACCATGCAAAACCTCTATCACGATGGCGGCTTCTCAACCATGGGGATGAACCCGGCGTTGATACAGAACCCATGAAAACACCCCGTCGCCGCAAGAAAAAATCAGAACTCGAACACGATCACTTGTTTCGTGGTGCATTCTCTTTGAAACCCATTGTTCAAGCGCACTTACTTGAAGCATTGTCGCCTGAAACAGTGGCCGCGCTGGAGTTAGATTCGCTGGAACTGGCTTCAGAAACGTATATTAATGGCGATTTGAAGGCCGCTTTTTCGGATGTTGTGTGGAAATGCCGTCTTAAAAGCGGTGAAGAAGTTGTCATCGCTTTGCTTTTTGAACATAAAAGTGATTTGCCGGAGCAGCCTATTTTTGTGCAGCTCCTGCAATACCTGCTGGGCATTTGGCAGAAGGATCTGGCAGGAAAACGCCCCTTGACTTTTGTCTTGCCCATTATTGTATACCATGGGCAACGGAATTGGGAGATCAGGAAGTTCTGGTCCTACTTCGACGGCTTCCCGGAAACATTGCGGCCATACCTGCCTGAATTCGAGTACGTTTTGAGTGATCTGGCCCGCATTCCCGACGATCTTATCAAGACAAAAGAGCAGATGGGTGCGTTGCGGAGCTTATATCTTGCATTCAAGTACGCATTTGATGCGGCTGCATTGCAAGAAAATTTCCAAGATTTCTTTATTTTTGTGGGCAGTTCTGGCAACCCTTACTTGGACGATCTGTTGATAGAAATGCTTTTAAGCTATGTTCAGAAGCGGACGGTATTGGAGCCTTATCAATTGCTGGAATTAATCAATTCTCTACCTGATAAGTCAAAGTCAAAAGTTATGTCTACATACGAAAAAACAGCTGCGAAATTCCGAAAACAAGGCATTGAACAAGGCATTGAACAAGGCATTGAACAAGGCATTGAGCAAGGCATTGAACTCAAAAATCGTAAGTTCGTGGTCAATCTAATAAAATCCACGGATTGGGATGACGAGAAGATTGCCCTGATCGCTGACGCTGATATTTCTTTCGTTCAAAACATCCGTGCAACGATTCAAGGCAATGGATAACCTTGCCAAGGGTAGGCATTTTGGTTTTGCAGGTTTGTATTTCCTGTTTTGCAGTATTGCGGGTTCACTGTCCGCCCAACAGCCCGCCAGCCCAACGACTCGCCCCGTTCAACAACCTGACGACCCGCTTCTGATCACTTTTGCCCTCTCGCCGGAGCGCAGCGCGCCTTCTGGCGATACCCTCCCCAGTACGGATTTTAGAATGTACGACCCCGCCCGTCGCCACGACATTGACTGGGGGACGCTCGGCAACCTGGGTTCGGCAGCGAGACCATTGCTGTTTGAAAATCAGGCGGTTCGAGGGTTTAGCGTAGGGGTTCGCGCATTTGATTTGTACCTGTTGCGGCCAGAGCAGATGGGCTTTTACCGCAACACAAGCGCTTTCAGCGATGCTTCTTTTTCACAGGGCAGGAATCAATTCGAGACCAATCTGAACGCGCGTTTTGGACGTACATTTTCTGGGGGTACCAACTTTTCGCTCGAATACCGCACCCTCAACAATCTGGGCCAATACCGATACCAACGCGACAAGCACAATGCCCTCAACATGGGCCTGTGGGTGCCCTTGGGTAAGCGATACGATGGCTTCCTGATTTATACGCGCAATGTCATTCGCCAACAGGAAAACGGGGGCATCGTGTCGGACAAGATTTTAGGTACAGGTGAATTTGCAGGGCCTATTGCGGCAGAAATCAGATTGCCCCGCGAAGCAGCTTACACCCGACTCGACGACCAATGGCTTCAACTCACCCAACATCTGCGGCTCCTTGGCAAAGGCGAAAAAGGCAAACGCAGCCTTCGCGCTACCCATACCATTGCCTGGAACCAGCAGAAATACAAATTCGCGGACCAGGGTATTGGGGAAGAGGGTTTGGGAGCGGATGCCGATTTTTTTGAACCTGCTTTTTTGGTGGATTTGCGTGGAATTCGACATTTTGTGCGTCTGGATAGAATAGACAACGCATTCACAATCAATACTTTCAAAACAAAGGATCAAGGCCGACCCTCTGATTTGCTCGCGGTTGGACTGGCGCATTCGTATTTTAAAGTCAATCAAGAGCCAAGGGAATTCAAAGTTTCCAACTTGTTTCTTACCGGCAATCTCGCGCTCACCCCCTCCGAAAAATTTGCCTTCACCGCCCAAGCTGCATTGGGGGTGTTGGACAATATCGGAGAGTATCAGTTGCAAGGCGATCTATCGCTCAGCCTTGGAAAAGCCGGCCAAATCCGAGCCAGCCTGCTCAGCCAAATCCGCCCGCCTGCACTGCTATTTGATCAACTCTACGTCAGCAAGCGGCAAATTTGGGACAACGATTTTGCTAAACCCGTAGAAAACACACTCACGGCCACCTACGCTTTACCACTCATCGGGCTCGAAGCTACTGCGCGGGCCCATGTGGTGAACAATTATCTGTATTTTGACCAAAATGCCGTGGCTGCGCAAACGACCGCGCCGCTCCAAGTGACACAACTTCTGGTGCGCGAGAACATAAAA
>JBBQSW010000384.1:0-3790 GCA_038213575.1 Chitinophagales bacterium
ATCCCACCTGTGACCCCTTCGTAATGGTCTGCGCAAAAAACAATTCAGCAAAAGGTAAGTTACCGCCCGCAAATACGATATAAGCCAGAATATCGCAGTTCCTTAGCATTTGAAAACAAACATCTTAAATCTATCAACAAATGAAAAAAAACACTGTCCTCACGCTCCTCTTTTGCTGCTTCACTGCTGTTTGCTTCGCACAAGATATTGACAGCAAGTTCTTCACTGGCTGTGCAACCGATCTATTGCACCGCCTACACCCCGAACTCCAGGCTGCGCAAAGACAGCACGACCAAGCAGCCTATGAAGCAGCGGTCAAACACCCTGGTGCTTTACTTGCCGACCATACCACACGCACCCTGCCCGTGGTAGTACACATCATCCACAATGGCGGCCCGGAAAACATCCCGGACGCTCAGGTACAACAAGGCCTCGCACAATTGAACGCAGCGTTCAACGCAAGTTTTGGAACGGGCATCAACACCGAGATAGAATTTTGCCTGGCGCAGCGCGACCCCAATGGGCAAACGACCAACGGCATTACGCGCAACCAGTCGTCCTTGACGAGTTTTACCATGGAATCTCAAGACCTTGCCCTGAAGAACCTGAACCGTTGGGCGCCCACTTGTTATATCAATATCTGGGTGGTTTCGGCCATTAACAGCCAGAGTAGTGGAAATGGCGTGGTCGGATACGCCTACTTCCCTTCCGCACATGGACAGAACATAGATGGCATCGTGGTGGAAGCAGATTATTTCGGCTCCAGCCAGGCCAACACAGGCGTTTTAGTACACGAAATGGGTCACTATTTAGGCTTGTACCATACGTTTGAAGGAGGATGCCCGAACAACAACTGTCTGCTGGATGGCGACCGGGTATGCGACACGCCGCCCGACCAAACGACCTTCTCTTCTTGCAACCCAAACGCAAATTCCTGTAGCACTGATGCCAATGACCTCTCCTCAAACAATCCTTTCACGATGGATGTCGCGGATTTGGGCGAAGACTATATGGACTATTCCACCCTGCAATGTTTTTCCAAGTTTACACAGGGGCAAAGCGAGCGTATGAACTGGTTTGTTACCAATGTGCGCAGCAGTTTGTTCGGCTGTCTTTCCTGTCAAACACCTTGTCCAGCCCCGCTGACGGCGGCCATCACGGTGCCTGCCGGAGCGCAAACCATTGCGGCAGGCAGCAACCTGAACTTCTCGGCACTTGCGTCAAATACTACGAACTATGCCTGGAACATTGACAATGGACCCATTTTGGTCAATAACCTCAACGTCAATATCCCATTCAACACGGTCGGGACGTTTTGGGTAAAATTCCGGGCCATCAGCAGCGATCCGTTATATTGCGTGGATGCGCTGGACTCTGTAAAAGTGACTGTTGTCTGCGATGCGCAGGCGGTGTTTTCCGTGCCAGCCGTCACCCAGAATGGTCTCCCCGTCATCTTTGGCAACAACAGCACCAATGCTACCAGCTATGAATGGAGCCTGGACAACGTAGCAGTTGCTATCACTACTGACCTCAATTACACCTTTGCGAACACTGGAGTGTACCAATTGTGCCTTCGTGCCATCAATGCCAATTGCATGAGTACACTCTGTGCCACGGTGTATGTGCAAGCTAGCGGCGACCCATCTGCCGGTTGCGACAATACCTTTATCAAATCGCTGTCCAACATGGGCGGCATACGGCCCAACATTTTCCCACACCCCAATGGCGACTTTTTTGCCACCGGCCTGCGCAACGACAGCATGGTTATTGTTCGCTTTGACCAGGGCGGCGCAGCGTTATGGGCCAAGGCTTTCCGCTTTGGCAATGACGTGCTCCAAATTCGGGACATGTTCGTAGACGTTTCGGGCGATTTGATTGGCCTTACGAATCCTGAAATCCTTTTAGCGGGTCAACAACGATCCATGGCCTTCAGGTACAACCTAACGAGCAACACTTTTGTCTGGGTCAGGAATTATGCAACTGCACAATATACACAAATCTATCCCGTAGGTACTGACAACTGCGTGATGACCGGGAGTAATAATGGGGGATTTTCTCAGCTCACCCAAATCAATAAAAACACAGGCGCGATCAGTGGGTATAATCTGCGAGGAGAATCCGGCGAATTTTATTCCTCCCTTCATAATGGTTCTCTTTACGGCACTACCCGGCGGTACTACAACGCGAACGGCGATTTTCGGGCCTCTGTCTTTGCACACGACCTGAACACGGGCACTTTTCAATGGCAAAACTCGATCATCTCCACGGGCAACACCAGTGGCGCGGCCCAAACACGGATGTATCCAGAAAAACCTATTGTAGATAACGACAACCTGGTGGTCATTGCAGCAGGCGATTTGGATGGTTTTGGGGGTTATTTTTTTGGATCATCGGAATTAGTGGTCGCCAAAACAAACCTGACAGGAGACGTCCAATGGACAAAACAGTATATCATAAGCGGTTCTATTACCCCGGCAGCTATGGCGATTGTATCAACGGCAGGCGGTTATTATATCGTCAGTAATCTTTATGACGATGTCTTGGGCAATTTCAATTTTGCTGTATTGATAAAAACCGACAAACAAGGCAATGTACAGTGGGCAAAACGCTTGGGTATTTCAGGGAAAAATATCGCCCGTAACATCATGGAGCGCAACGGCTACTTGTACATGACTATGTCGTCTGACAGCTATGGATCCAATGATCTTCTTTTGCTGAAACTAGACGATCAGGGGAATACGAATACCGATTGTGAGTTTATCCAGCCTGTCACGGTGAATGCCATCAACATGACCAACATTCAGAATCAAAGAAATTACGCCGTCATCAACAGCGGCCCAAGTCCTGCACCGATCAACACGCTGTCTGCAAGCACCTCCCTGGCCACCGTTACTTACTGCAATACGCCCTGTCTTTGCCCCGAAATCCTGCTTTCAGCCGGCCCTGACAGCACTATTTGTCTGGGACAATCGGTAAGCCTACAAGCCACGCCAGGTTTCGACCTTTATGCATGGAGCCCAGCGGCAACGCTGGATAACCCCAACATTCAAAACCCGGTCGCCACACCCGTGGCCACGACCACTTATACCTTAGACGCCATTCAATACGGGGTTGAATTGGTGGTGAACAGCGATTTTAGTCAGGGCAACACGGGCTTTACCAGCGGTTACATCTCGGGTGGAATCGGATTCGGGCACTATAACATAACGAACAACCCTTTACTGCTTAACAACCAGTGGATTATCCCCCAAGATCATTCCCCATCAGCAGACAACCTGATGATGATGATAGACGGAAATAACACAGCCAACCTACCAAACATTTGGCGACAATCCGTTTTGGTACAGCCCAACACGGACTACATATTCCAGTTTTGGGGAGCGATGGCCTATTTTTCAAATCCGCCAAAAATTCAGGTAAAGAACAATGGAATCATCATAGGCACCTTTGACCTGCTGGGCGGCAATGCCATGGTAGGCATCTGGCAAAAATTTACCCTTCTGCTTAACTCAGGCGCAGCAACACAGTTCAGCATCGAATTGATAGATCTGAATACGGCTTCCATTGGCAATGATTTTGCACTGGACGATATCAGTTTGAGGTCTGTTTGCCAATATACCGATAATGTGACCGTCACGATAGCAGATTTTTCTGCTCCAACCCTGAACTTAGGACCGAATATCACCGCTTGCACCAATGCAGTACACACCTTCGATGCCGGATCAGGTTATGTAAGTTACCTCTGGCAGGATGGGAGCACAGACCAAACTTTTACCTCATTCGCCACAGG
>JBBQSW010000385.1:0-3788 GCA_038213575.1 Chitinophagales bacterium
GAAGCGACCTGCGTGTTTGAAATTGTAATAGTCGAAAGCGTTGTCGGCCATTGGAGAGAGGATTTCACGCTCTATTTCGATTCGCTCGTCGTACAGGTTGAACTCTGTAAAGGTCGAGCGGTTGAGGCTAAACCCATTTTCGCTGCCACTGACCCTGCTGGACACCATCACTTCTTTTTTTCGTCCGGGCGGATCTTGCGACCAAACTTTGGAGACAGATTCAGACAGGTAGATCACCCCAGCGCCTGTGGAGTCGAGTACCCCGCCCATATTTCCTACCTCCTGTCCCATTAGTTTTTTGGGCGCTTCCAAGAATTTGTAAAATCCCTTGATATACACATCCACCACGTAGTTCGACACCTTCTTTTTGTAGTACCTTCGCTTGGCTATTACCTCACGCATGATTCGCACCGCAGGGTCAATGGACGAAACGACCATTTCGTCTAACTTCAAATTAGAGGATTCGAGACGTACATCCATTCGAACAGGCTTGTCGCCCACAGTTATTTTTTCAATGCGCTGTTGGTAGCCAATGTATTGGAATACAATTTCTTGTGGCCCCTTACTCGTTGAAATGCGGTAGTCGTCCTCCACATTGGAGATGGTTCCATTACTGGTATTTCGGACGTAAACGGTGGCATAAGGTAATGGCTCGCCCCCATCGCCGGTTATTTTGCCAGAGATTTGGGCGGTGGCTAGGATGGGAAGCAATAGCAGTACCAGAAGCAGGTTTACCCGGCGTAGTTTCTCGTCGCTGCCTCGGCCTTCGTGAAGGCTACGGCAGATAAAAAAGGCAATGGCGCGCAAAGGCAACGGAGGTGTGTTCGTGTTTTTCATGGCCGCAAGATATTTTGACTTTTAACAAATGGATTTGCTCGAAGGCTTTTTTAAATTTCTAAAAACACAAAAGTTGTCGGTGAGCGACAATAAACCAACACTTTTGGCAGTGAGTGGGGGTTTGGACTCTGTGGTAATGGCGCATCTCTTTTACAAGGCAGGGTTGCCATTCGCAGTGGCCCATTGTAATTTTCAATTGCGGGGCCCTGAATCGGACGGCGACGAACTTTTTGTAGAAAAAATCGCCTTGAATTTTGGAGCGCCTTTTTTTGTAATACGCTTTGAAACAAAGGAATATGCTCAAAAAAATGGCCTTTCTACCCAAATGGCTGCTCGCGCAATGCGCTATGAATGGTTTTCCAAAATTATGGAAGAAAACGGCTGCTCCAAGCTCGCAACGGCACACCACTTGAACGATTCGGTGGAGACCGCCTTGCTCAACTTTGCACGCGGCACGGGTCATGCGGGCCTTACCGGCATCGCGCCAAAATCTGGAAATTTAATTCGCCCTTTGCTTTTTGCGAGCAGAAATGAAATTTTGGAATATTCCCGCTTGCACGCAATCACTTGGCGAGAAGACAGCAGCAATGACTCGGATGAATATGCCCGCAATTTTGTGCGTCACCATATTGTGCCACGCATGGAAGACTTAAATTCCAATTTTTTAAACACGGCATCGCGTAGTATGGGCCGAATCGGAGAAGCAGAGGAGAACTTGACTTTTTTGTTGAATAAATGGCTGGATAGTGCGGGTCTGACTTCAAACCAGACCCGCACTTCAACCATAATCATTGAAAAACAAAAACTAACACAACTCCCTGCCCCACAACAAGCCCTCCGCCAATTGTTAAAACCTTACGGATTTGATGCCGAACAATCCCGTCAATTGACCGAGCATCTGGATCAGGTTGGGCTTGAACTATACAGCGAAAAAGGCTGGCAGCTTCTCAACGACCGGACAGAAATATTCCTTAGAAATTCGGAGCAAATTAACCATCCACCGTCCACCGTCCACCATCAACCGTCCATCGTCATTCACGAAGACGATCTGATGGTAAGTCTCCCCGACGGCTCGCGGCTTTTCCTGATGTCTGACACCCATCACCCATTTGCCCGCCATAGCCAAAGCGAAGGAGGGTCACCATCTGCCGATCCCCAATCCATCACCGTGGATGCTGAAAAATTAAAGTTCCCGCTACATTTGCGGCACTGGCAGCCGGGAGATTCTTTCCAGCCATTTGGTATGAACGGCAAAAGTCAAAAACTCCAAAATTTTTTCACCAACCAAAAACTTTCCCGCTTTAAAAAAGAAGAAATCTGGCTTTTACTCAATGGTGATGAAGCCATTGTGTGGGTGCTTGGTTTGCGACTGGATGAGCGGTTCAAAATACATTCAAAAACAAACAAAGTATTGAAATTCAATTGGATAAAATGATCACATTCGACTATTCTCCTGCACAAAAATTTGTTTCTCCCGAAGAAATTTCCGCCATAGAACCCCAAGTAACCAGTGCAGCCAAGCTCCTGGAAGGCAGTAATGGCCCAGGCCCTGAATGGCTTGGCTGGCTCGACTTGCCAACCAAATACGACCGAGCAGAATACAAACGCATTAAAGCTGCCGCCAAACGCATTCGCAAACAAAGTGAAGTGCTCGTGGTGGTAGGTATTGGCGGATCTTATCTGGGCGGCAAGGCTGGTTTGGAATTTTGCCAACCAACCCCAGTCCTTCCCTTACGCGGCGGACGGAAAAAGCACTTTGATGTAGTTTTTGCGGGAACCAACTTAAGTGCGGATTACCACGCCCAAGTCTTGGAGGCCATTGGCGAACGTGATTTTTCGATCAATGTCATTTCAAAATCCGGTACGACCACAGAGCCAGCCATCGCATTCCGAATTTTCAAACAGAAATTGGAGGAGAAATATGGCAAAGCAGAGGCCAGTCAGCGCATTTACGCCACGACGGATAAGGCTCGTGGGGCTTTAAAAACGCTCGCTGACCGGGAAGGCTATGAAACTTTTGTTGTGCCAGACGACGTGGGTGGTCGTTTTTCGGTACTCACCGCTGTAGGATTGCTGCCCTTGGCTGCCGCTGGGATTGATGTGGATGCGCTGCTGCGCGGTGCAGCGGATGCGCGTACAGCGTACAAAAAACCGTTTTCCGAAAATGCATGCTATCAGTACGCTGCCTTGCGCAACATATTGAGAAACAAGGGCAAAGAGATAGAAATCCTGGCAAACTACGAACCTCGTTGCCATTTTATCGCCGAATGGTGGAAACAACTGTACGGCGAAAGCGAAGGCAAAGACGGCAAAGGCATTTTCCCTGCCTCGGTCAGTTTTACGGCAGATTTGCATTCCATGGGACAATACATTCAAGACGGTCGGCGAACCATTTTCGAGACGGTATTGGAAATTGAACGCCCACAAACGGAATTGCTCGTCCCTAAATCGGATGATGACCTCGATGGACTGAATTACCTCGCTGGAAAATCGCTCGATTATGTCAACAAAAAAGCCGCTGAAGGCACGCGTATGGCGCACATTGACGGGGGCGTTCCAAACTTGACGATTTCCATCCCGGAAGCTACTCCTTACTATCTGGGACAATTGTTCTTTTTCTTTGAAAAGGCTTGCGCGATCAGCGGTTATATGCTTGGAGTTAATCCTTTTGACCAGCCAGGCGTGGAGGCTTACAAGAAGAATATGTTTCGGCTGTTGGGAAAATAGCAGGTTTTGAAAAAAAAATTAGACAATCGCTACTGTAATTCAAGATTTGTAAGAGACCTAACAGCCCAACCACTTACATTTTTCTAATTAATTTCATCAATATGAATAAGCTTGTTCTTAGGATTTTACTGCTCTCTGGAATGTTTCTGAGTTCTTTTTTACAGGTACCCCTGTTCGCTCAGTGGTCACTTGTAAGCAGCCCTTTTCCAGGCTGGATAAAGGAT
>JBBQSW010000386.1:0-3787 GCA_038213575.1 Chitinophagales bacterium
CAGGTTGGCGGGCGAGCGACTACCTCTGCGAACCGTCTTTCTACGAACCGACCCTCCATGACGATACGCCGAAAACCATCTTTGGTCAAACGAGCAACTTCGGTTTTACTACGGCACACAACCTTGTTTTTACAGCCCGCGCCCAACAGGTCTCCCATTTCATAACGGGCAAACTTTACAAACATTTCGTCTATCAAAACCTTGACAATCAAGTAATAACTGGGCTGGCGCAAACCTTCCGCGACAACAATTGGGAACTGCTGCCCGTGCTGAAACAACTCTTCAAAAGCGAGCATTTTTTTGAAGAAACCTTTATGAACGTACGGCACAAAACCCCGCTTGAATCCATGCTGAATATTTACAAAGCGGCAGGGACCCCCGCCTCACTTGTTTCAAATGACCGTTGGGGCGCCATTGGATATTGGTCTTATCAGCTTGGCCAGGAGATATTCAATCCACCGAACGTAGCAGGCTGGACAGGCCATCGCCACTGGATAAACGAGAGCACGCTTACCGCACGTTGGAATTCCAGTTCGGCAGTGGCTTACTGGCTCACGACCGAAGAGCCGACGCGGGAAAATCTCCGTGCGCTGGCGCAAACCTTGACCAACGACAGCAATGATCCCGTGCTCATCACGGCTGCGTTGGTGGAGTTTTTCATGGGGCAAACGCTGGATCCCGTACACCTGCAGGCCGCGATTATCAATTTTAAAGCCGGTATTCCAGAGAATTATTACCAAGACGGCTCCTGGAATCTTTATTGGGATGAAGCGCCGTATCAGGTTGTGAACCTGTTGTATTATCTGGTGAAATTGCCGGAATTTCAGTTGACTTAGGTAATTTTTTTAAAAAACACATATCATGACAAGAAGAAAAGAGTTTTTGCCGAGCGCACCAAATAAAGGCATTTGGATTGCCGCGATTATTCTGGGTGTATTGGCCATTTTAGCACGTTTTATCCCCATTAATGAATTGATGCAGTATCATTATTGGATGTTGCTGATTGCTTTTTTATTGCTGGCAATTGGTACTGCTTATCGAAAGGTATAAGCCAAAGTTTACACCGTGTTTGGTAAGGTCAGTTGATTTTACCAAACACGGTCTTAAGTCTCGAACTCAATGTCAATGGCTAAAATCATGAGCAAAGCACACAAGCAACCCCGACACGGCGCAGCGCTCCAGCATGGAGAAGCCCACACCCGCGAGCATCAGCTCTGGAGCCGCCGCGATTTCCTTTCTGCTTCTGGCATCCTCGGCGCAGGTAGCCTCTTGATGGGCAATATAGGCCTCCGTGCATTCCAGCCAACCCCGCTCATGGCCTCGCTCGCCAATGGCTCCAACGACCGTATCCTAGTGCTCATCCGTTTTAATGGTGGCAACGACGGTCTCAACACCATTATAGAGCGCGGGAATCAATTTTATTACAATCTCCGCCCAACCATTGCTGTACAGGACTCGAATCTATGGGCCATGAGCAATGAGTACGGAATGCCATTGGTTACCAATGCTTTGCAACCCTTGTGGGACGATGGCATGATGAAGGTCATCTTCAACGTGGGCTACCCCGAGCCAAACTATAGCCACTTCCGTTCTTACGATATCGTTGCCACCGGAAGTGAATCTGAAGTGGTGCTGGACACGGGCTGGATGGGCCGATTCCTCGACAACGAGTATGCCGCATTTCTCGAAACTCCGCCCACAGTGCCACCAGCCTTGCAAATTGGGGTGCAAACCGACCTTGTTTTTCGAGCTGATTCGGCCAATATGGCCTTAGCCGTAAGCAGCCCCCAAGAGTTTTATCAGATTGCCCAAACAGGACAACTGTACGATACTTCACTGTTGGGCAACACGCCGCGTGAACTGGAATTGGCTTATGTCCGGCAAACAGCCAACGCCGCTTTCAGGTACGCACAAACGATCAAAGAAGCCTATTCTAAAGGAAAAAACCAGGTCAATTATCCGACGGGCAATTACCTGGCAGAACAATTGGCCATTGTCGCTAAACTCATCAAAGGCAATCTGGGAACCCGTGTTTTTATGGTCGAAATTGGTGGTTTTGATACCCATGCTGAGCAATATGATTACCATCTGAATATCCTGAAAGACGTCGCTGACGGCGTGAAGGCATTTTATGACGACCTTGCTTTTGACGGTAATACGGAATTGCCCAACAAAGTTCTGGGCATGACCTTCAGCGAGTTTGGCCGTACCATTTATGAAAATGCTTCGCTCGGCACCGACCATGGCTGGGGTACTCCGATGATGCTCTTTGGCGGAGGAATTGGCAATGGCTTCACAGGTCAATATCAGGACTTGAGCAGTCCTGATCCTTATGGCGATCCAGCGTTTAGCGTGGATTTCCGCTCTGTGTACAGCACGATTTTGCAAGATTGGATGGGCAATACGCCCGAACTTGTCAACTTCGTAATGGGACAAACCAACCCAATCATCTCTGGCCTCGTACCACCCGCAACACCGCTTCAAGGCGACAACGGAAAGTGCGTTTTATTAGGCTACAACCCGCATCCGAGCGAGCCAGCTACCATTGAAATCAAGTATGCGATGATGCAAAACGGCCCGGTTCGGCTACAAATCCTTGATTCAGCAGGCCATGTGTTGCGCACGCTGTTGAACGAATACAAGGATCGGGGCGCTTACACCTTTCATTTCAAAGCACCTGATTGGTACATCGCGCCAGGGCTTTATCAGTATCGTTTGCAGTCGGGCGGGCAGGTGTTTCAGCGGGATTTGAAGGTGTAGTACCGGCGATTTTAGTCGCAGGATGCTCTGACAATGCAGCGGTTTTGTACTTCGACAAACCGGGGTTGTGCCAAAAGGTTTGGCCTTCGAAAGTCTACAAATTTTTATTTCGTTTTCTTTACCGCAGACCTTCCAAGTTTTTAAAACTTGGAAGGTCTGGCACTCGATAAGGAACGGTGTTTGGTTTGTTTTTTTCAATCAATCCTTTCGACACAACCCCGTACTTGCAGGCAACTTCACTACCGCTAACTTTTCACTTTTATCTCCACCCTGCGGTTTCGGGCCCTTCCGGCCTCCGTGTCGTTTTCGCCAATGGGCACCGACTGACCATAACCTTTAAACGTGATTTTTGCTGCCGGGTATCCTTGTTCCACCAGGAAGTCGCGTACTGCTTGTGCTCGACGGGTGGAAAGTTGCAGGTTGCTTTGTTCGGTGCCGACATTGTCGGTGTGGCCACCAATTTCGATGGCCCAATTGAAACCTTTGATGTCTGAGTAGATGCGCTGAAGCTCGATTTGTGATTCGGAACGCAAGGCTGCCTTGGCAAAATCGAAAAGAAGGTCTCTAAGCTCAAGGGCTTTCCCTTCTCGTTCTGCCTCTTTTACGGTTACAAATTCCACCTTTTCCTCGGCGACCTCGCTTTTATAGGTAGCGGCATCTACAAAGGTTTTTTTGGTGGAAACAAGGCTGTCGCCTGTAGCGTAATAGTTGATTTTAGCAGTTTTCGACACGGAAAACGCATACTTACCGTCGGGACGGGTGGCTACTGTTTGCAGGACTTTTTTGGAATCGGCGTCTTCGACGGTGATTTCTCCGCTTACGGACTTTCCGCTGCCGTCCATTAATGTGCCTGTGATCACGATCTGCGCTTCGGGTCGAGCAGCGGAGTCGAGCGGGATACGCATGATGTCCTGATCTTGAAACCCGGTGGTTCGGGTGGCTAAATAGGCCACATTTCCAGCGGGTGGAATACAAAAACCATATTCATCCTTTGGGGTATTGACACCAGCGCCAAGATTTTCAGGGG
>JBBQSW010000387.1:0-3787 GCA_038213575.1 Chitinophagales bacterium
TCTGGGCGGCTTGCTCGGAATACAATTTTGGAACCATCCGGGAAAAAAAAAGCGCCTCCATCGTAGCCAAGATCAAAGGTGATTTGCTTTTGGTTCGTACCGTCAAGATTCATGGCCCACAATTCGAGGTCGCCAGAGCGGTCGCTGGTAAAGAGGATTTTATTGCCTTTTGGGCTTAGCACGGCCTCTGCATCGTAGCCAGGCGAATTGGTGAGCTGGCGGGTAATGTTGCCCTTGAGGTCAGCGATATAGATATCGTAGGTGTCGAAGATGGGCCAAAGGTATTTTCCACCGGCACGCAAATCAGGCGTATGTGGGCAGGCCTCGCCTCCTTCGTGGGTGCTGGCGTAAAGGATGTGTTTGCCATCGGGCATAAAGTAGGAGCAGGTGGTGCGGCCTTTCAAAGTGCTAATGGTCTTGGGCTTGTAGGTACTGTCGCCCGCAGCGTCTTTGACTTTCATCGTGAAAATCTGGTCGCATTCAAGGCCCCATTTTTTGTTGTTGCTCTGGAAGGTGAGCGATTTGCTGTTGGGGCTCCAATAAGCTTCGGCGTTGTCACCGCCAAAAGTGAGTTGACGGATGTTTTTCAGGTGCTTTTCGGGAATAGGTTTGGGTTGAACTCCTGCGCCAGCGTTGGCAGGATTTTGAGCAAAAATTTGAAGGCTCAGAAAACTCAATAAGAACAAAAGGGTAATTCGACACATAACAGTAGAGGAAAAATTTTGGCCAAAGGTCGGAAAAACACGAGCAAACAGCGGTCAGGATTTGGTCAAGAAGTGTAGCCTTGCTTGCGAAGGAACGGGTGAAGAAGAACTTGTTACGTGCATCTGACTCTTAAATAACCCAGATTTTGAATTGATATGAGACAGCTAGCGATGTTTTACATACTGTTTTGTGGCGCGAGCCTCTCGGCTCAAGACATCCCGTTTATCAAAACGGCCCAGCTTGAGCATTGGCTCAATGCCGATACCGACACTGTTTATGTGCTGAATTTTTGGGCAACCTGGTGTGGGCCCAGCGTGGCCGAATTGCCCGCATTTGAAAAATTGAACGAAAAATACGCAGCACAAAAGGTCAAAGTTGTGCTGATCAGCACCGATTTCAAGCGGAATGTCGATTCAAATGTGAAGCCATTTGTAAAACGAAAAAACTTGCGCAGCCAAGTGGTGTTTATGGACGAACCCAATCCAAATGTATGGGTCAATTTAGTCAGCCCAGAATGGTCGGGCGCAATCCCTGCCACTTTGATTGATTCCAAGCAAAAAAACAAAGAATAAAAACTCCAAATTCATAGGCCATTCGGTGGATACGGATAGTGCCGTATCCACCGAATAAATCTAGGATCTACCTTCCATGCCCAAGTTTCAAAAAACCATTCCGCTCAACCCCGACGAAGCGCTTCAAAAGATGGAGCGCTTCTGTGCCTACCGTGAACGCTGCCCCAAGGAGGTGCGCAGCAAATTGGCTGAGTTCGGGTTGTCACAGACCGATGCCGAGCAGATTTTCAAGGTACTCCGAGAGGACAATTTTTTCAACGAAGAACGCTTCGCCATTGCCTTTGCCGGGGGCAAGTTCCGCTACAATTATTGGGGTCGCGTACGGATTCGCCAGGAGCTTCGGATGCGCGACATTTCGCCCGCCCTCGTGAGCCAGGCCCTCGACTCAATTGACCAAACCGAGTACGAAGCCTTGCTCCAAAAACTGCTTGGCAAAAAACGCCAGCAATACGCCGACGACCATAATGCGCGGGAAAAAACGGCGGCTTCGCTGATTCGGGCGGGGTTTGAGATGGATTTGGTGTTTAGGTTTTTGTGAGGTTGTTATTTCATCAGTACTTATGGTGGGAAGAAAAAATCGAAGAAAAAACTTATCTTTGTAAGAAAATCAGGCCGTTATGATGGTTCAAACCAATGTTTATGACGAATTAGCCGAATTCTTGGCAAGCCTTGCCCCAGAGAAGGTGTTGGCTTTCAAGCCTTCAGAAAAAAAACAGCAACGACTTAGCGAACTACTCGTGTTGCAACAATCTCGCGATCTCACACTGGGCGAAAAGATGGAAATGGATCATTTTTTTACCCTCGAACGGATTATTCGGATAGCAAAAGCCCATGCCTTGACCCTCCTTACGAATGAGTCGGTACATTCCTGAGTCTGTCCGTAATTTAGTCGCAGAGCGGGCTGGTTTCTTATGCGAATACTGCCGCTTGCCCAAAAAATAGCTGGATTCTCCTTTGAGATTGACCACATTATCAGCATTAAACATGGAGGAAATTCCGATCCAAACAATCTTGCCTATTGTTGCCCTATTTGTAACGGGTTTAAGGGCAGTGATGTGGGTACTTATGCAAACGGTCAATTGGTACGATTCTACAACCCGCGCACGGACGATTGGTTTGCCCACTTTTCTCTAGAAAATGGTTGGATAATCGGCCTGTATCCCATTGGAGAAGCGACTGTTGTTATCTTTGGCTTTAACCAAATCGAAGATGTGATCCAACGTCAAAAGCAAGCCAGCATTGGTATGTATCCATGAAAAGCACCAAAGTAGGCTTTTAGTGCTGTCCCATTTAATTCCTTCACTAACTTTGCTCCCCGTTCCTTGTTTAAGGACGGAATACTTCCCAATTCTACGCCAGCTTTACTCGCCGTAGCTTTCCTTGCCTGTCGAGCCTCGGCAGGCGGGAGCGGAGAAGGGCACTAACCCACCCTACACAGTGGAAATCAAAGGCAAAATACTCTGCGGCATCGCTGGCATCTTTCTGTTCGACCTCTTGGGCATCCCATTTGGCGGACTGATTGGCTTTTTTGTGGGTTCTTGGCTGGGGCATTATTTTTTTGATCAACCCAAGGAGAAAGAAAGCTCGGACAGTGAGTTCAAGGCTTATCAGCGGCGGCAGGGGGAGTTTGTTTTTCACGTCTTCAGGCTTTGCGCCAAATTGGCAAAGGCCGATGGCCCGATCAATGAGCGCGAGGTGTCGCACATGGAACACCTGATGCGCCATCAGTTCCGCATGAACGAACGGGGGCGGCTACAAGCTGTCAAAATCTGGAAAAACGCCAAGGAATCCAATGATACTTTCGACCAGTATGCCCGTGCCTTTTTTGAGGGTTTTGGTCGAGACCGACATCATGTGCTGAACATGCTCGACCTGCTCTTTGCCACCGCCGCTGCCGATGGCGGGCTTCACCCTCGAGAAGAAGAATTGTTGCTCCGGGCCGCCGGGGTTTTTCAAGTGGGTCGGATGCAATATGAGCGCGTAAAAGCCCGCTTCTACCATACACGGGGTGGCAGCGGAAGCCAACAACAAGCCCGCTGGGATCCGCTCGACCCACACTACGCCATCCTTGGCGCTGAAACAAAAGACAGCCTGGATGTAATCAAGAAAAAATACCGCGCCTTGGCCATGCAATGGCATCCAGATAAAGTGGCCGCCAAAGGAGTCTCGACAGAAGCCCTCCGCCACGCCAAGGAAAAGTTTCAACAAATCAACGAGGCGTACGAGCGGATCACGGAAGCGAGGAAATGAAACGTTGACGATTGCCGGAGATTGTCACTCACTCCTCATTTTCAAACTCAAAAAAAAGTGCTTTTGGTGGCACTTCTAATGCTTCTGCGATTTTGAAAATCTGACTCAGCCCTGCGTTAACGATGCCTCGTCCCATTCTGCTAATTTGGCTGAGTTCTAAGTCTGCTTTCCATGCTAGTTGTTCTTGAGAAAGGTTTTTAGCCTTTCGCAATTCTCTGAGGCGCTTGCCAAAAGCCTTTAGTCCCGCCTCGTGCATAGAA
>JBBQSW010000388.1:0-3757 GCA_038213575.1 Chitinophagales bacterium
TAAGGAATTTAACCACCACGAAGTGGTTGAATTTGAATAGCCTCCGATGCAATCGGGGGAAATATAAGCAATGGTAACAACCCCGAATGGGGTTGAATATATTCTAAACGCACATTCAACCCCATTCGGGGTTGTTACACACCCTCCCCGAATTTCATTCGGGGCTATTCATATTTGACCCTTTCAGGGTCTTAATTCAATGACATTGCCCTGAAGGGGGTATAACCGGTGTAACCGGCAGTTGACACAGATTTTTGAATGCTCCCTACCAATCACCAATCCACAATCCACCAATCACCAATCCACCAATCCACCAATCACCAATCCACCAATCACCAATCCACCAATCACCATCATACCAATCACCACCATGCAAAAATTGACCAAAACAGAAGAGGAGGTAATGCAACACCTTTGGGAAGTAGGGAGAGGCACTGTGAGCGACTTGCTGGAACGCTGTCCTGAGCCAAAGCCGCCGCACAGCACCGTTTCAAGCGTGGTGCGCATCTTGGAAAAAAAAGGATTTGTGGGACACAAAGCTTATGGCAAAACCCATGAGTATTTCGTGCTTGTGGAGCGTGAGGCGTATGGCCGCCGTTCGCTAGGCGATTTGCTGCGCAACTACTTCGACGGCTCGGTGCCGCGTCTGGTGTCGCATCTGGCCGAGGAAGAAAAATTGAGCAAATCCGAATTGGACGATCTATTGAAAATCCTTGAAAAATAGACTTTTATGACCATTTTTCTCCTAAAACTAACCCTCTGCTGGGGCTTTTTCGCCTTGCTTTACGCACTTCTGTTACGGCACGAAACTTTCTTCCGTGCCAATCGTGCCTATCTGCTAGGTACAGCAGTACTTGGAATCCTTTTGGCTGCCCTGCCTGGAGAGCAGATGCCCGTACCGTTGGTAAATGTATCGGTGATTGCTTTGCCGGAATTTACCGTTGGCATTCAGCAGGTGGAAGCAGCAACAATTAACTGGCAAGACATTGATTTTCTGTGGGTTGCCTATTGGGCAGGGTTTGCACTCATGGCGGCACGGGTGTTGTGGGGACTCCTGAAAATTGTGCAGATGGCCATTCGTGGTCAATCTGAAAGACTGGAGGATGGTTGTCTTTTGGTGCAAACAGCAGAAGCGAAAGTGCCGTTTTCGTTTTTCAAGTGGGTATTTGTACCTGCAGGTAGCACGGACTTTAGTCCGTCGGGACTGGTGCCGTTTACGGCGCTAATAGGTTTAAGCAGTGGCGTAAACGCCTCTATTCCCAACGGACTAAAGTCCATACCACCAACCGAGCTCATGCTTGCCCACGAACGCGCCCATGCCCATGGCTGGCACAGTGCCGACGTGCTTTTTGCCGAAGCATTGTGCATCGCATTTTGGTTTCACCCCCTGGCGCACTGGTATCGGCGGGAACTGCGTGCAGTACATGAATATTTGGCCGATGCCGAGGCGTCGCGCCTTTCTGACAGAAAACAATATGGCCTGTTGTTAATAGGGCAATCGCAGTTCGGAATGCCGATTGCCTTCTCAAATCATTTTTTTCAATCACCACTCAAACAAAGACTCGTTATGTTGACGAAAAAAACTTCCGCCCCTTTTCGGGCGGTCAAATTCGGCCTAGTGGCCCCGCTCGCCCTCTTGTTTGCGATGTTGTTCCGGCAAGCGCCCGCCCTTGCACAAGTTGTGGACGAAAAACACCTTGCATTTGTGCGCGAATTGGAATCCCAAAACTGGTTGCAAACCGACACGGTGATCACGTTCGACCCCAACACCTATCAGGAAAGCGTAAAGATCGTTAGTAACAGTGCTGCTCCGGAAGCGGATGAAAGCGGCAAACTGGTGTATCGTTATGCCGAGATCCAACCTCAATTTCCTGGGGGGGTGGAAGCTATGTATCAATTTCTGATCAGCAACCTGAAATACCCTGAATTGGCAAAGCAAAACAAGGTAGAAGGAACCGTCATGGTGTACTTTGTAGTAGACGAAGCCGGGAATGTGCTTCACCCAATCGGGAAATACTACAACGAAGCTTCCCGTCCGCTCATTCAGGAAGCCGAACGCGTGGTCAAATCCATGCCAAAATGGATTCCGGCGCAGCACAAAGGGAAGCCCGTGCGCTGTTCGATGACGCTTCCAGTAAAGTTTTCCCTGCCGAATTCAGCGGCCAAATCCACAACGGTTGACCCCGAATTCCCTGGCGGAATCGAAGCGCTGACCAAATTTTTGTCAGAAAATACAAAGTATCCTGTAACGGCTAAAACCGCAGGCGCTGAAGGTATGGTGATCGTTAAGTTTACCGTAAAAGAAGATGGTTCACTCTCTGAAGTCAAGCATGCAAATTTGGACAAACCGCTCCATCAGGATCTTGTGGCAGAAGCAATCCGAGTGGTGAAATCCATGCCCAAATGGAAGCCGGGACTGAAAGATGGAAAAATTGTGAAGACGGAATTTGGTTTGCCGATAACGTTTAAGTTGTAATAGGACAACCATGTTGCCAATAAATAAGTTGGGCGCCGACTTTGCGTCGGCGCCCAATCTGTTGAACTCCCCTTTAACGTAGTAATGTTACCTAACTCTTACGAGTTTCGATCCTTAGTCTTCACTTGGTTTGTGAGGGCTTGATAACAGGACAAAGATGCGGATGAGTGACGGGAGCGACAAAATACAAAAATAGGGGTGTGTCGAAAAAATTTTACTTCAATATATTGATTGTCAATATAATATTTAATTTTTTGTCTAAAAAACCATAATTAAAGGACTCCAAATTATCTTGTAGACCATCCTCATATTTGTATAGGCAGAAATTTGAAAGCACGCTCGGGCGCATCGAGCGTGCTTTTTTATGCCCGCTGGGTTTGAAAAGTATTGGATGTTTTGGTAGCAGGTCAACCTGTAACTGGCAGCGTGGCCTTCAGTGACTGGGGGCAAAACTCAAGTCCGGAAAACTGCCCAAAGGGCACATCAACAACCGTGGGTATAACAAATATCTACAAATGGAGGGGGAGGACAACAGGGCGGTATCAAGTCAAAATAATCCCCATTGAATTGCTAACCCGAGTGCTCCAGCTTTGTCATCTTGACGAGATCCGTCCGCATCAAGTGCGCGTACCTCGAGCATTTGCAATACGGCATGAAATAACAGTCAAAAGTTGCAGGCACTCCATCTAAGCGCACTTGATGCGGACGGTTCTCGTCAAGATGATAAAGCTTGGGATTTGTGCTTAAATCAAGTGAGCTACTTGGCATGAGGTAGGCCATAAAAATTAAAAACAAAAAGTTTTGAAAGGCAAAACAATTTGCGCTACTTTCGCATCCAAATTCAAAATCTATGGCAACACCTTTTCTAGGTCTCCGTACCTGCATCTACAGCATCCTCTGATCATACCATGAAAAAAGAACTGATCGAAGAGCTATTCCAAAAATTTGAAGAGGCCTGCTACCGCATCGAAGAGACCGAATGCTGGAGCGCTCGGGAACTTCAAGGAATACTTGGCTACGCTGAGTGGCGCAATTTTCTTCATGCAATCGAAAAGGCCGAAAATGCCTGTGAAGGCGCAGGAGAGAAGGTTGTACACCATTTTGTTGACGTCAACAAAATGGTAGAGCTTGGCAGTGGCTCTCAACGCCGGATTGAAGACATTGCACTCACTCGCTACGCCTGTTACCTCATTGCCCAAAACGGCGACCCCACCAAAAAGGCAGAAATCGCCTTTGCCCAAACCTATTTCGCGGTTCAAACGCGCAAACAGGAAATCATCG
>JBBQSW010000389.1:0-3740 GCA_038213575.1 Chitinophagales bacterium
CGAACTTACCTACACTCCTTCCACCAGGAAAAGCGGCTGATCGTATTCAACAGGGGAGGCATCTTCGACCAATATTTTGACGATTTTGCCTTTCACCTCAGAATCAATTTCATTGAAAAGTTTCATGGCCTCGATGATGCAAACCTTAGAGCCGATGTCCACGATATCGCCGATTTTTACAAACGCGGGCTTGTCAGTGCCTGTGCTGCGGTAAAAAGTGCCAACCATCGGCGACTTGATGGCCAGGAATTTGGAATCATCGGAAGCCACTGCGGCAGGGGCAGCCTCGGCCTTGGATTGAGCTGCGGGCGGTGCGGCCACTGGGGCCGATGCAGGAGGCAATGCAATCATGGGTTGTGGTGCGGCTACCATCATGGGCACCACTCCACCCTCAACAGCGGTGCCTTGATTTCGGATGGTGAGTTTGAAATCGCCTTGCTTAAGGCTGAGTTCAGAGAGTTTGTGCTTGCTCACCATACGGATGAGCTCTTGTATCTGATTGAAGTCCATATTGTTGGCAGGTTGAAAGGATGTGGTTATCCGATTTTTTCTTGCTGTAAAGGAAAGAAGATTTTAAGAATCAAATTGATTTGAAAACATGGTCAACAGGAAATTTTTCCAACACTTTGGTTTAATTATCCATATTGACCAAATTTTAAACTCCCGGTTCCACAAATGGCAGTTTCGTCACCACCGCTTCGAGCTTTTTACCACCTACAACGATCAAGATTTTTGTGCCGGGCTCGGCGTTTTTGGTCTTTACATAACCAGTACCAATGGGTTTGTCGAGTGTAGGGGAGTGGGTGCCAGAAGTGACAACCCCAATCTTCGCACCGCGACGGCTCTCGATTTCGTACCCGTGACGGGGCACACGACGCTCATCGAGTACAAAACCGACCAAGCGGCGCTTTACTCCTTCTGCTTTTTGCTTTAGGAATTTTGCTTTAGAAGGAAAATCGGCGGCTTTGCCAAGTTTCGTGATCCAGCCTAGTCCGGCTTCGAGCGGACTGGTTTTGTCGTCAATATCATTGCCATAAAGGCAGTAACCCATTTCGAGGCGAAGGGTGTCGCGAGCTCCCAAACCACAAGGTTTGATACCGTGCTTTTCACCCGCTTTAAAAATTTCGTCCCAAATCTTAGCCAAATCTTTGTTTTTGGCATATATTTCAAAGCCGCCAGACCCCGTGTAGCCCGTAGCCGAGACTATAACATTATTGCAGCCCGCGAATTTGCCGCGCCGGAAAGAGTAGTATTCGATGCTACCTAAATCTATGTCGGTGAGTTTTTTAAGTGTCTCCACAACTTTAGGCCCTTGAACAGCAATAAGACCCGTTTTTGCCGAAATATTCTGCATTTTCACCTCAAAGCCCCGAGCGAGGCGTTTGAGCCAGCGCCAATCTTTAATTTCGTTGGAGGCGTTCACAACGAGCATAAAAGAATGTTCGCCCGCTACGGTCATTTCTGGAGCGTCATCCAAACGATATACGAGCAGGTCGTCCACAATGCCGCCTTTTTTGTTGGGCATGCAGGAATATTGGATTTGTCCGGGCTGGAGTTTGGATACGTCGTTGCTCGTAGCGCTTTGAAGAAAAGCCAGTGCGTCTTTGCCGCGCACGATAAACTCACCCATGTGGCTCACGTCGAAAACGCCCAATGCACGGCGTACGGCATGGTGTTCTTCTGAAATAGTGGTATAGGAGATGGGCATGTTGTAGCCCGCAAACTCGGCCATTTTAGCCCCGAGCGCAAGATGTTTTTCTGTTAGTGGTGTTGATTTCATCGTTATTGCTTTTAATTATCCGAAGTCTTTTTAGGGGCCGATTTTTGTGCGGGCATTGATTTTTTTTCTATTGGTATTACTTTGACTGCGCGTTGGTTGGGGGCGGGTTGTGCTTCCGTGTTGGTCCTACGGCCTGAATCCCCCCCACTTGGGTTATGCTCTATGTTCACTTCACCCTCAGACAAGCCCAACCGACGGCGAAGGTCCTCCGGAATTCCATCCTTGTGCACCGTGAAAGAGATCGTATTTTGGCGCATATAGGCTTCCGAGCAATACACATAGCCTTTTAGGTTGGAGACTTCGCCCCAGGAATTTTTGACAATATAATAGAGCCCGGAATGCTTTTCGTCGAGCAAACCCACGATGTGCATCAAATGATCGTCGGTCGTGATTTGGCGATCAAAAAGTTGCTGGCGGAGTTCCTGCGTGATTTTCGTTTCAGCTTCCCAGAGTTTGAATGTGTTGGCTTGTGCGATACCATCCTTGTCTTTCCAATTCGTAGCCGGCACAATGGCCAAGCCATTGGGTGCAGAGAAACCATCGTTGCTTACATCGGCATCCCATTCGACGGTGTAACCTTGTTCGATAGAGTTTTTTGTACAGCGCATCAGGTCGCTGACTGGCACATTGTACATCTCGCCATTCGCCCAGTTGTCGGGAATTTCGAGGACAAATTTTGTCCAATACGGGTGGTGGGTAAATGAGGTAACCGTGATATAGTCATCGGTCTTGAGATTCAGATAGTCACGGTAAGAACTGGGTGTAAACACCACATTAGTATAGTCAAATTTAGTGGGTACTTTGCCAAATTCCTCGTCAAGCACTTGGTCAATTTCCTTCAGCCAATCGGCAGAGAGTTTGCCATCTTTGGCTTGTTTCACAAAATCGTCGCAAAGTTTTTTGAGCGTTTTCTCCAACTTGCCATGGTTGAGCGGTGCATTGAGGTCTTTGCGACCTGGGTACACGCTTTCTGGCATCACACCAAATTGCGCTACGGCTTGGATTGCATCGTGCGCGAGGCCGCCTTCTCCAAATTGAGCATTGCCTTGGCGACGCACATAGTTTTCACACTTTTGGCGGTAAATGTGCCGCACAACATACATTTCTGAAAGATCAACGTCTTTTTTGCCAAGTCGAATTGCCTCGCTTTCTAGGAATGAAAGTGCGCTGTAAGCCCAGCAGGTACCTGTCTGGTCTTGGCTTTTTACGGGCGTAGCTTTGTGGCGTTTGTATTCTTTAAACTCATAAGGTTCGGATTGGGCAAAAACAGCCTTTGGAGAAAGCCCCAGCGTAGCCCATACGGCCATCAAAACTAAGGCGCGTAAAAAGGCTTGGGCGGGCAAATGAGTGGAAATCAGTAATTTTCTCATGCTTATGAATCAGTCGCGTTAATTTTTGAGGGCGAAAGGTAGGGATATTGTGGTTAACATGAGCCGAAAACCTAGGTGCGCAGGCGTTCGCGCACCACCTCGTTGAGGTTGCGCGATACGGGGATAGTCTCTTGTACGCCCCTAAGATGCAAACGGTAACCTTGGGCATTGCCGCTCACTTTTTCCACCTTGTCAAAGTTGACCAAGAAGGTGCGATGGCATCTAAAAAACTGCGGCAAGCCAGCCAAAACATCTTCTTTTTTGCGCAAAGTGGCACGAAGCATCTTGTTTTTGAGCACCTCGTTTTCAAAGAAAAAAACCTGCACATAATTGTCTTGCGCAGCGATGTAGGCAATTTGGGAAGCGTCCAGTGTGAGCGTCTCGTTTTGGTTTTCACCCAAGAACCTTACGGTCTTACCCTCCGGATTCTTGAGTGAGGAAGAAGCCGTGGCAGTTTTGCCCGCTGGAGTCTCGGCAAAGGAGGGAACATTGGCAGTAGGCCGTAATAGCGCAGCTTCCGCAGTGTATTTTTTACTCAACTTCAATTGAGTGAGAAACGCCCCAATAAACGAAGGGAAAATGCCCACTCC
>JBBQSW010000390.1:0-3721 GCA_038213575.1 Chitinophagales bacterium
TTGGGTGCAATGCCTGAGCAGTGAGGGCAAGGAAGTGCGTCGGGTGGTGAAAACGTCAGACAATTGATTTGACAAGACATTGTTGTAAAAATCTTGAAAATGCCGCTCCAAACATGGGGCGGCATTTTTTTTGTATTTGTCAAATAAAGACAAAATCAGATTGTGCTACTATTGGTAAAGACATGAACGATAATTTTGTTGTCCATTCACCGTTCCTTAGGAACGCGGATTCCTTCGGCCAGCGAAAAGAGTTTTTCGATGGAACCGGGTCAAGAAGGCCCGCTTTACGTTACACTTTTTGATCATGAAGGCGTTGGGTGCTGCGCCATTGTCCAAATGAAAATAAAAAATTTGGATATACCCACAGACTCCATTGAAGCCTATTACTACTTGAGAGCTTGCCAAACCCTGGCGGTTTCGGAGATTCAAAAATCTTCGGTGCAAATTTTCCCCAACCCGGTCACTCAGTATTTTAGCCTCCAAAACGCGGAATTGGTGAGCCACATGACACTATGCGATGCCTCTGGAAAAATGCTCAAACGATTGCAGGCCAATTCTGACAATCGGTATGAGATGGATGAATTGCCGCAAGGTGCCTATTTTTTGGTTCTTGAAAATAAGGAAGGCAGCATTCTGCAAGTGCTGGAGTTTGTGAAGGTGTAGAAGGTGGGAGGTTTGTACTTTTGCGCGGCTTTCCAACAAACGATGCCCTTTTGCTTTTTAAAAAGCACTACCACCACGCCATGCAACAGCCCGCACCATACCAACCCACCAACAAAGTCCGCTTAGTCACCGCCGCCTCGCTTTTCGATGGCCACGATGCTGCCATCAACATCATGCGCCGCATCATGCAGAGCAGCGGCGCAGAGATCATCCATTTAGGGCACAATCGCTCTGTCCAGGAAATTGTGGACTGTGCCATTCAGGAAGATGTTCAAGGCATCGCCATCACGAGTTATCAAGGCGGCCACAACGAGTATTTCAAATACATGCACGACCTGCTCAAAGAGCGAGGATCTGGGCATATTAAAATATTCGGTGGCGGCGGCGGCACCATTTTGCCCTCCGAAATCAAAGAATTGCACGATTACGGTATTACACGAATCTACCACCCGGATGATGGTCGAGCGATGGGTTTGCAAGGCATGATCAATGATGTGTTGCAGCAATGCGATTTTCCGATTGGCTTTTCGGTCAACGGGGAAGTAGTGAGACTTTCCAAGTTTCTAAAACTTGGAAAGTCTAAACCAGAAGCCAAGGACGTTGCGCGACTCATTTCCATCGCTGAAAACAACCCCGAACTATACCAAAAAGAGATCCGCCCGAATCTCCAATCTTTAAACAAACCGGCCCCCATTCTCGGCATCACGGGCACTGGAGGTTCTGGGAAATCGAGCATGGTGGACGAACTCGTCCGTCGCTTTCTCATTGATTTTGAAGGTGCTACCGATGAAAGCGCAGGCAAAACCATTGCCATAGTCTCCGTTGACCCGTCCAAAAGGAAAACGGGCGGTGCACTGCTCGGCGACCGTATTCGCATGAACTCGATCAACTCGTCGCGGGTGTACATGCGCTCCCTCGCGACCCGCCAGAGCAATTTGGCGCTTTCGAAATACGTCCAATCAGCTGTAGAAATCTTGAAAGCGGCTCAGTTTGACCTGATCATTCTGGAAACCTCGGGCATTGGCCAGAGTGACACAGAGATCATTGATCACTCCGATGTTTCCCTGTATGTGATGACCCCTGAATTTGGCGCGGCCACGCAGTTGGAAAAGATTGATATGCTAGACTTCGCTGACGTGATTGCCATCAACAAGTTCGATAAACGCGGCGCGCTCGATGCCCTTCGTGACGTGCGAAAACAAGTGCAGCGCAACCGAAATGCTTGGGAAAAATCGGTAGATGACATGCCGGTGTTCGGCTGTATCGCCAGTCAGTTCAATGATCCGGGCGTGAACCAACTGTACCGCCGCATCATGGATTTGATTGCTGAACGGTGCAATCCCGAACTTCAATCCGGACATCCATTGGTGGCGGGAAATTCTGAAAAAATCTACATCATCCCACCTGCCAGGGTGCGGTATTTGAGCGAAATCAGTGAAAACAACCGCAAATACGATGCATGGGTGGAGAAACAGGTAAACATTGCGCGAAGACTCTTTGGTTATCAAACAACGCTGGATTCCTTCAAACCCGGGAAAGACGATGCGCTCATCGCTCATCTCTCCACCCTCCTCACTGAGCTCAAAAAAGACTTGGACGGGGAATGTTTGCGCATCCTCGAAGGCTGGGAGAAGAAGAAAAAAAGCTACGCCGCTGGCGAGTACATCTATTTGGTTCGGGGCAAGGAAATCAAAGTTGAAACCCATTCAGAAAGCCTCAGCCACTTGAAAATCCCAAAAGTCTGTCTGCCAAAATGGGCGGATTGGGGCGAAATTCTGCGCTGGTGCTTGCAGGAAAATGTACCCGGCGAATTCCCCTATACGGCGGGTGTGTTCCCGTTCAAACGCGAAGGGGAAGACCCAACGAGGATGTTTGCGGGAGAAGGCGGACCGGAACGCACCAACCGACGTTTCCACTATGTTTCGGCGGGATTGCCGGCAGCTCGATTGAGCACGGCTTTTGACTCGGTAACGTTGTACGGTGAAGACCCTGATTATCGCCCCGATATTTATGGGAAAGTGGGCAATTCCGGCGTATCGGTCTGCTGTCTGGACGACGCCAAAAAACTCTACTCCGGCTTCGATCTCTGTGATCCGAAAACCTCAGTTTCGATGACCATCAATGGTCCGGCGGCCACGATTGCAGCGTTTTTTATGAATGCGGCCATTGATCAGCAATGTGAAAAATACATTCGGGAGAATGGGCTGGAGGCTTTGGTGGAGGAGAAGTTGAAGGCGAAATATGATGATCGTGGAATGACCCGGCCTTATTATGCCGGGAGTGACGGGGCGGCTCAAGCCAATATTGACCGGGTGACTTCAAGTCAGCCGATCAATATTCTGCCTGAAGGGAATGATGGTCTTGGCCTGCTGCTGTTGGGCATCACGGGCGCTGAAGTATTGCCGTCAGAAGTGTACAATCCCTTGAAAGCCAAAGCACTGTCCTCTGTTCGCGGTACGGTGCAGGCCGATATTCTGAAAGAAGATCAGGCGCAAAACACCTGTATTTTCAGTACAGAGTTTTCGCTCCGCGTTATGGGCGATGTGCAGGAGTATTTTATTCAAAACAAAGTCCGCAATTTTTATTCGGTCTCTATTTCCGGCTACCATATTGCGGAGGCGGGCGCAAACCCGATTTCGCAGTTGGCCTTTACCCTGAGCAACGGCTTCACTTTTGTGGAATATTACCGCTCACGAGGCATGAGCGTGGACGATTTTGCGCCCAATCTCTCCTTCTTTTTCTCCAATGGCATTGACCCTGAATATGCGGTGATTGGTCGTGTGGCGCGGCGTATATGGGCAAAAGCGATGAAGCGGCTCTACGGTGCGAACGAGCGAAGCCAGATGCTCAAATACCATATTCAAACTTCTGGCCGCAGCCTTCACGCGCAGGAAATAGCCTTCAACGACATCCGCACAACCTTGCAGGCGCTGTATGCCATTTACGACAACTGTAACTCGTTGCATACCAATGCGTACGACGAAGCAATAACCACTCCACCGAAGAATACGTTCGCCGTGCCATTGCCATACAAATTATTATTAACAAAGAACTGGGG
>JBBQSW010000391.1:0-3666 GCA_038213575.1 Chitinophagales bacterium
TTCCCAATTTGATGCCATTCTTTTGCCGCCATCCATCCTATCTTTTTCGTTAAATAGCCCCACTATTCGCCTCAAAAGATAGTTGGCTAACGCCAAAATAATTGGCCTGAAATTGGAAAGTTATTTTGACACCGTTCCTTAGCGCGGCAGTGCTGCTCCTAATTCCGATCAATCTCCTTAACCCGGGTCGGCTCTCCGGTCCAATTTTCAGGCATACACTGGTAAAAAACCTTGGAAGTGTTGCAAACCTGAAATTCATCTACTTCCAAGAATCCTGCTGTTTTCTTCAAGGTGAATTTGCGCAATTGCCCGCGAAGCTCCCATTCGCTCACGGTAAGCCGATCGGTGAATTCGTCTTCTGTCGGCGTGATTTTTCGGCCATTGTAAACCAAGAAATATTTCCCAATCTTAACCAGATTTCCTTCTGTAATGGCGAGCCGGCTATCAGTCTCCACTACTTGAAACAAACGCAGGTAATCCTTGTGATGGATCACACTGTCTATCAAAGTTTTAACAGGGAAAATCGTCATGGTCGAGAAGGTCGTTTCGTACCCTTCAGCCAGGTCAAAGCCAAATCCGCCCATAATATACGCGGTGTCGTTTTCCATCGTAAAACAATGATTTACCCCTGCAAATTGGTCGTCCACAAAAGGCGGGAAATAGCTCAGTGGCAGCACATAAGTCTTCTTCGCTTGATAGTCTACCACAATCATGTCGCAGTTGTAAACACCTTCCGATTCAGGTGCTTTGGTATCCAAAAATTTGCCGCCAACTATTACCCTGAAATGTCCGGAATTGAAGGATGCTTCCCCGACAATGGGTGGGACTGCGGTGCCAGGAAACTCGTAAATAGTGGTGGAATCGGAATAACAAATGAACTGGCTGTGTGCTGGATGGAGCAGTATGAGGAATAGAAGATTGGATAAAAGTAAACGCATAATTAATTTAGATTGATAGCATTAATTTGGAATTAAGACCTCGTAGGTTTTCAAAACCTACGAGGTCTGGACAAAATTATGGAATTAAAACCAGCACATTTTCAGAAACAGACACCGGGCATTTGATTGAATTGGAAATCAAACAATAACGGTGTGCTTTTTCAATGATTTTGATCGCTACAGCCTCGTCCTCATAGTTGGCCACGGTGACAATTGGGTTGAGCATCACACCCGTAAACGCATATTTGCCATCCACCAGCGCGACGGTTCCGCTGACTTCGCATTCCAGGGAAACGGGCTGCATTTTGAATTTGTCGCACAATGCCTGATAAGTGTTGACGTAGCAGCCAGCGATCGCCGCGAGAAAAAAAGTCTCTGGCGACCATACCCCTGCGATGCCATTCGGGAAATCGGGTGGTGTAGCGCACTCAACAACCGTATCCACTTCCACGGCGGTTATTTTGCTGATTCGGTTTTCGCCCTGAATGGCTTTTACCCGGTAAGCGAATTGAATCTCTTTGTTGTCCATGAGAATGGTTGTTATTGATAATGACCACAAAGGTGTCGTGGAAAAACACAGCAGTAGATGACGGCTGTCAGCATGAATGGAGATGGTGGTCAGTTCTACAAACCTCGTAGGTTTTTAGAAACCTACGAGGTTTGAAACATACCGCTTCAAAAGCGACCAATACGCCAAGGCAGATTTTGAAAGGTTTTCGTCAGGGTGTTGTCGCAGTGAAAGCAGCGCCACTTTCAATCGCACATTGGCGCGGTAGGCTTTGAAATAGGTGAAAAGCAGGGTATCCTCAGAGTTTTCAAAACAGGCCCAATGGCGCATGTAATTTTCAAGAAAGTAGTCGGCAAGGTCTTTTCTTCCATAAAACTCCAAATCCATGCACAGAAAAGCGAGTTCGTTTAGAACATCTAGGCGTCGGAAGTGCGCATTGAACTCTAGACAGTCGAACACCACAGGTGTTTCGTTTTGTGGCAAGAAGATGTTGCGGGAGTGCAAGTCGCCATGGCCCTCAATCCAAAAGCCGCTGCGGATGCGCGCTGCTGAACGTGATTTGTGTTTGTCCAGAAATTCCGGAACCCTCACCGCCCATTGGCGCAGCAAACCTGCATCTGGCACCTGAAGTGCAGCCAAATCGGCCTCCAAAGCAAACAAGTCTGCAAAATCGTGGGCATCTTCCGATGGATGGTAGGGTAGGGCAGTGTCAAGTTGGTTTTGAAGATGGAATTTGGCAAGTAAAGCAGCCAAATGTTCCATATCAACGAAATCAACTGCTCCTGCCAACAACAATTTGTCCATCTCTCTGGAATTGTCCATCAGGTGCATTTGCAGTGCGTAGTCCGTTGCAGGAGATTGCTCATCGCCTATGCCCGCTATGCCCACGGGCAATACACGAAGGTACATCTGTGGGGCGAGGCGGCAATTGAGGCGCAGCTCTTCTTCGCAAAAATGCCGGCGCAATTCCAATGTGCTGAAATCGAGGAAATCAAAACGGACGGGCTTTTTTATTTTAAACGCAAACTCATCCGTCAGAATGACCCAGGAAATGTGGGTTTCGACCAGCGAAACATTCGATTTTATGCCCGGAAACAAGCCTTCCGACAGGATACGATGGATCTCTTCGGCTGTCATGGGTTGATATTTTGCTGGATAATTAAAGCGGCGGACAGAGGTGTTTCAGTATCCGTGTTGACTATAAGCCGATCCACAGGCAGTGGCTCGAATTGATCCCGGATTTTCTCGTACACCTGAAAATCAGCCTCACTGTCAGGGCGGGGTTTGCCCAGGCGTTCCCGCAATGTATTTTCTCCGGCTTGAACCTCTACCCAATGCAGCGGCACCTTACATTCGGCAGCCAATGCTCGAAACGGGGCGCGGATTTTTTCTTTGTAAAACGTGCTGTCCACCACCACCGTTTCGCCCCGCAACAAGGCTTTGCGAGCGCGCTGTAACAAGGTGGCGTATACTTTCTCCTTGTCCTCAGGGCTGTAATGCCCCATCAGACCCAACTCGTGGCGCAGGGCATCGCTGTTCAGGTGCGTGGCCCCGCTGAGGGTTGCAAAGGCCCGAGCCACGGTGGTTTTGCCTGTGCCCGGAAGCCCGGCGATGAGGAGAAGCATTTTTTTAGTGTTAAGTGATTAGTGATTAGTGTTTAGTGTTTAGTGATTAGTGTTTAGTGTTTAGTGTTTAGTGATTAGTGTTTAGTGATGGTGAGCATTTTCAAAAATCTGTGTCAACTGTTGGTTACACCAGGAGTGGGGAGTGTTCAGAAATCTGTGTCAACTGCCGGTCGCGCCCCCTACCCCTAAAGGGCTACGATTAGGACACAAAAGTTGATAAACTTGCGGCACAAAAAAAATTTATCATGGACAAAATATTCAAGAGTAAAAAAACAGCAAAACGCTTTGAGGCTTTTTTAAAAAAGTTTCAGAAAAAGTGAGCGTAGTGATACATCGGATATCGGGGGGCGAAGCCGAGCAAAGGAGTTATTATAGGTTGCTGCACAATGCAGGTTTGGACACGGCATCTATAAAGGAGTATTTGTACGTGGATTGCCGCAGGCAAGTAGTGCCCGCGGCTCATTATCTGTGTATTCAAGATACGACACAGCCGAATTTTGAAAGCAACCGGAAAAACATTTCCAATATGGAAGGTTTGGGGGTGATAGGCGACGGGAAAAGTTTAGGTTTTTTTCTGCACCCCAGCCTTGTGGTA
>JBBQSW010000392.1:0-3663 GCA_038213575.1 Chitinophagales bacterium
CCAGCCGGGAACCGTAATCGCAAACCTTGCCTCCACAACAGGGGGGTGCGATACCATCGTTACCTATACCATGGAACTTCGCCCACAGCCCACCCGCGCTGAAACCAGGGGCTTCTGCCTCGGCGAATGGGTTACAATTGCCGGGCAAGCATACAACCAGCCGGGCACCGTAATCGCAAACCTTGCCTCCACAACAGGGGGGTGCGATACCATCGTTACCTATACCATGGAACTTCGCCCACAGGCCACCCGCAGCGAAACCTGGGGCTTCTGCCCCGGAGAATGGGTTACAATTGCCGGGCAAGCATACAACCAGCCGGGAACCGTAATCGCAAACCTTGCCTCCACAACAGGGGGGTGCGATACCATCGTTACCTATACCATGGAACTTCGCCCACAGGCCACATTTGCCGAAACACGCGGTTTTTGCCCCGGCGAATCGGTTACTATAGCCGGCCAAACCTATACGCTGCCCGGCTCGGTGATTACAAATCTCGCTTCTTTGACGGGCGGTTGCGACACGATCGCAACTTACACCCTGCAATACCTAACGCCCGCACCATCCAATATTGCTATACAATGTCCGAATGATGTGACTATTGTGGCTGCCACGGGTGCCCATGCCATGCCTGCAACCTATGCCGAACCCATAGCAGCAAGTGACTGTGTTTGCCCTGGTCTTCAGTTGAACAGGGAATACGGCCCGGTTTCAGGAAGTCAATTTCCAGTGGGCATTACCCAAGTTTGTTACAACGTCAAAGACAATTGCGGACAAGAAAAACCTTGCTGTTTTAATGTGGATATCCGAGAAGAAAACCCCTGCGATGTCAAGCTGAACGGCTGCATGAAATATGAGCTGCTAAGTATCACAGCTGATCCAGCGCGGAACAGCACCTACCGAATCCGTGTCACAAATACATGCGCTAACAAGTTGATTTCTACTGCGATACAAATTCCAAATGGCCTTGTGACTATTACACCTGCAAACAACACATACTACACCTCGCCTGCTGGACGTACTTACATCGTGCGTAGCCCAAACCATTCACCCATGTATTCTGTACAATTCAAATCGTTGTCAGATAGCATCGCAAATGGTCAGTCTGAGGTGTTTGAATACACGCTCCCTGCACAGGCAAAAGTGAGCTATATCAACATCACATCACGATTGACTTCACAGGTATCCTATGAGGCGCATCTCAATACGTTCAACTGTACCGTAGGAGATACACCAGACATCACAAATAATGCTAAAGGACGGGATGCAAATGCAGTAGAAAGCGAAAACTCCATGCTCCTGTTTCCAAACCCAACCACGGGTGTGTTGTACGCGGATCTTTCGGATTGGCAGGGTCAAAAATTACAGGTGCTGGTGACCAATACACAGGGGCAACTTGTTCATACCTTGAATTTCACAGCAGAAGAATATTTACTTCGTGTGGAAATGCCTCGGGGACTGTCAGCCGGAGTTTATTTCTTTGAGTTGGCAAATGAAAAAGGAGAGAAGGAAGTGATGCGATTTGTCCTGAATCGTTGATATTCAAATCGTTGAAATAATAGTAGTGTATTTCGCACTGAAGGTCGAAAGCCTTTTATTTGGGGTTCCCCAATGAAAGGCTTTCGCTATTTTAGGCAATGGGTGTGGTAAGCTTGGCTAAGATTAGGTGCTGCCAGTACATTTGGTTTATGAACAACCGAATACTTCTTTTTTTATTGATTGCCAGCACTAGTTGGGCACAACAACCCATATTTTTAAATTATTCGCCTGCTGGATTTACAGATATATTGGTTACCCCGGAAAACGATATGATCGCGGTGGGGAGGAACTTTGCTGGTGATAAAATAGAGTTATGGAAAATAAGCTCCAATGGAGTTGAAATATGGCACAGAATAATTCCTTTCTCAGCATATATAATTATGAATAAGCTAAATGTTACCAAGGATAAAAATTATATTCTGAGTGGAAATTATGTTCAAGCGCCCGGAGCAACAAAATTAGCTTTTATTAAATTCTCGCCTGAAGGCGACATAATATGGGCATCCTATCCCGAGATTTCAAAATCAGTGGAAGTAGAGGATGTTTTCCAGTTAGCGGACCAATCCTATGTAATGACGGGCACTTCGGGTAGCGGTAGTGGGAAACCTTATTATTCCTTGTTTCATTTTGATAGTACAGCTTCCGTTTTGTTAGATTTTTCTGAGCATTTGGTAGAAGGCGGTTCTTCTTTACTCAACGCGCAATCGCCTGTAGAATCTTATATAGACAATGATAACGAGCAAATTATAGCTATTTGTGCCGACAATGCCTCTGGATCAAACATAAATTCAGATTCTTATGTCTTGAAATTTAGCACCTCAGGTCAATTGGTCTGGAAAACTAAAATTGATTACGGCCAAAGCGATAGAGCACTTAGCGTCACACCCCTCAAAGATGGTTCAATAGTGGTTTGTGGCCTCACCAATGAAGTATTTTCAAACCCTTCAGCAAGAGCCTTCGTTACGAAATTGAATAAAGACGGAGATGTTTTATGGGAAAATTTCTATGACAGCACGGGGATAGGCGCTCCTGTAGCCGGTGTTGATTTGTTGGAATTGAAAAATGGCGATTTGTTAATTTCGGGCTATAAAATTGGTGCGCCCAAATATAATATTTTCCTGTTGCTGGCAGATTCCGCTGGTATCGAAAAGAATCGAATGGTGCTTTGGCGAAATAACCATGATGATTACCCCGCAGCAATGGTTAAATTGGAAAATAATATAATTGCGATTGCAGGTAATCAAGGCCTTCCATTATACAGAAATTTATTGGTTCTTTTTCCATTGTCTATCATCACCGATACGAAGGATCTATTTATTGACAGTCCTCTTTTTGAGGTTTATCCAAACCCCGTCGAAACTCAATTGACCTTGCTTTATGAGCAAATTGAATCTTCCAACCTTAGATTGGAGATATTTTCGAATTCGGGAGAAAACGTATTTTCTGGCAGACCACATGCAAATATGGACCTGAGTCTCTATTCAGCAGGCATGTATTACTTCATTTTGAGCGATAGCAAATCTTCAAAATCTTATGTGCGGAAGGTGATAAAAGGTCAGTGAAGGCCCCATTATTTCCCTTGCAACTGTTGCGCTTTGGCCAAATCAGCCTGCGCCTTGGCTCCTTGCCCCATTTGTTGGTAAATGGCGGCTCGAGTGTTGTAGGCAAATGGATAATTTGGATTGATTGCCAACGCTTTGTCGGCATCTTCGAGGGCCTTGGCAAGTTGGCCGGATTTGAGCTGGGCAAAAGCTCGGTTGTTCAAAATCATGGGTTGTACTTGTGGCGCTGCAATGGCGAGTGCTGCTGTATAGTCTGTCACGGCTTCTGAAAACTGCTCGCCTTTCGTGCGCAAAAGACCGCGATTTACCAGTGCCTCCACATAGTTTGGATTCAATTGTAGGGCTTGTCCATAATCAGCCAGAGCCTTTGGGATGTCCCCTCCTTTTTCGTGTGCTACCCCCCGGAAGTAAAAGGCTTCCGGCGATTTTGGTTCCAACTCGATGCTCCGATTCAAATCCGGCACGGCCTCAGGGGCACGATTGAGGATCACGAGACATTTCCCCTTGTTCAAAAACAACTTGGGCGTGACGATTCCCGCCTCTATGGCTTTGGTAAAATCAGAT
>JBBQSW010000393.1:0-3659 GCA_038213575.1 Chitinophagales bacterium
CCTAGTAACCGGCATTGCGAATGGCGCTGAATTCTATATCATCAAAGCCCGCGACCCCAGTGTTACCACGACGATTACGAACCTAAAGGATGCACTCGAACTTTCTGCCAATTTGGGGATTGAAATTGCGATCCTTGGGCAGTGTGTCCCCATGACCGAATTGGCGGGCGAAGGACTGACACCAGCCGAACTGGATCGGGTATTTGGCCTTCCCGGAGTAAAGAAGATGCACATTTTTGCGGCGTTAGAAAACCGCTCGAAAGGAGGGGATTGGAACAATATCACGGGTGGTTATTTCCCCAATCTTCGGCCAGAGGTATTCAACGTGGCAAAATTGCCCATTGACTTTGATCGGGTTGCGAGCACCATCCAAGCCAAGCCCATCCATTTTTTGGCTGCCGGTTTTGAAGGTAATTTGCTAAGCAAAGACGGCGGTATCCTAGACTTGATAGCCATGGAACCGCCTGTTTCAAACCCTGCTGTTGAAGTGCCCTTTTCCAATTCAGGAGCGGTCGCCATCGTGGGGGGAATCGCGGCGCTTGCGGCCAGTTTTTTCAAGCAACAAAATGGGGCTATGCCAGACAGGGCTCAATTGACTCAATTGCTTGCTGAGCATAGCCAGCAAATAGACGCTGCCTCCAGCGATTTTGCCACTCCCGCCCTTTTTAACAAATTCTAAACCGCCCAAATTATGAAGCAGATCCTATTTGTACTTATTGGCTTCTTTTTGCCCACGATTTTTTCAGCGCAAGCCTTGCTTTATGATGCCGTGCAGCTAAAAGAACATTTTGGCCCACCCACCAAAGTGGATGTACAAAAACGACCCTCCATGCCCGAATTCAAAATAACGGATCCGGAGGTCAGCAATATTTTGAGTAAATATATGCACCCAGACAGCCTATACGATAACAAACAAATCAACAGCACTTTCGGCGGAAATCCTTTTATCCGGATTGTGGCTACTTCTCAAAACCTATTTTCAATGAAGGCCATCACTGGCGGCGGCTCGGATAAAAATGCTCCCGCCGCCGGTTTCTCCGTATCGAGCCTTGCCGATGGCCTTGCAAGATTTCTGGTTAAACGTACCAAGCAAGAACTCTCGATGGCCTTCTTTGAAGGGTTCAAAAATAAGGTTCAAAACGACCGCTATCTGCAGCATTTTTGTCCGTTTACCAAGTCAGAGCTGCTCTTGATTGATTCCGATGTGTACCAATTCAACGATTACCTGGAAAGTTTGCGCGAAGGATTCACAGCAGATATGACCGCTCTGCCTGGAAGCACCGAAAGTTTTATGCGCGACCCCACGCTTTGCAAAGATTGCCTGGACAAACCAGCGGGCAAGGTCACCACAGATTTTTTCCACATCGCTCAGCAAATGGTGAATGGCGAGCCGCCCATTGACATGATCGCTTATCTCGCAGAACCTGGATCGGCCATTCAATCTGCCCTTACCTCCGAGCCTCCACTTTACAATATGGCGAGTGGACTTCGTTTTCTCAACATCGTGTCCGAGTCATTTCGCAACCCCGAATCCAAAGACAGCCTCATGCCCTGGTATACCGCCCGCGAGATCCGGGAAAAACTGAACGATCCGGAGGTACTTAAGATTTATCTCGGCCTTTTGTGGCAAAAAGTGGATGCCATTGCCTTTGCAAAGGAAGGCACCGCCCAACTCGATTCCTTGAAGCGCATGATGGCAGATGCCAACTCCATTACTGGTTTGACGGAAGAATGGCGCAAATCCATTCAATCGCTGAGTGAACTGACGCAATCCTTGCAATTTGGGCTTCGTGCAAGCGCGGCCACCGCGACCACTGGCGCAGATGATTTTTTCTCGTATTCACAGTCTATAACCAATATACTGCAATCTGTCAATCAGACTGGACGCATCCTATTCAGTCGCAAAAACGACCTTATCCCAACGGAGTACATTCTACTGATGCGGCAATGCAATGCGCTGTATTTCAATGTCCGACAGCGCAACTTTTCAGGCGCCGTGAGCAATGTTATTTATTGTTTGAGCCTTCTCGGAAGCGACAAAGACAAGGTGGCCATGATGTTGAAATATGCCAATTTCATGGCTGCTATTGCGGAAGCAAATTCGCCCGATGAGATGGAGAATGCCATCGAACTTTTTGCACTTCCTCCGGGTAGCAGCCAAATGAAAAAACAGCCCGGTCGTTTTGCGGTGGCGCTCAATGCCTATACCGGTTTGGCAGGTGGCGCCGAGTATCTCAACGGTCAGAAAGCACCCAAATTTTTTGGGGCATTGACCGCTCCATTGGGGTTGAGCTTGTCATGGGGCTTGGGTAAAAGAGGCCATAATGACAAGGTAGAGGGTGATATTCCCGAAAAGGAAAAGGACGACAAAGACAAAGTTTATAGTTGGGGCAGTCTTGGATTTTTCGTCCCCTTGATAGACGTGGGCGCTGTGACCGCCCTGCGATTCAAGGACAGCACGGCGCAGGACCTGCCTGAACTCACTTGGGGGAATATCCTTTCGCCCGGACTATATGTCGTGTACGATCTGCCGGGAAAATTGCCCATCGCAGTCGGCTATGGGGCACAAATTGGCCCCAGCCTGCGCAAAGTGACGGAATTGGGAGCACTCGTAAACAAAAGTGGGTGGCGGCATGGCTTTTTTGCAACCGTTGATATTCCCATCACTTACTTTTATCTGGGAAAAGGCAAGAAGAAAAAACCCAAATCGTAAATTCGGTTAACAAGTAAGCGGAATTATTTCACCTATTCATCTAGCATGTCTAAATCATTTGTCTCCCCAAAAGTCCTGTACACCACTGGCCTGGCACTCATCCTTTCGGGTTGTGCAATCTCTCAAAAAAGAGGCTCTTCTGCCGATGATTTCCCGAAAAATTTTGAAAACATCCTCATCGCCACAGGTGAAAAAGGCGACGGTCTCGGCCCCTGCGAGCCAAGCATCGCCGTGAGTCCGAAGAACCCTCAAAACTTGGCTGCGGGCGCTATCCTCAACCGCTACTACTGGAGCACGGACGGCGGGCATACCTGGGAATCAAACAAACTCACGTCCAAATCCTCTGGTGTGTACGGCGACCCCGTGCTGATTGCTGATTGGAAGGGCAATTTTTTCTATTCCCACCTCAGTGACCCGGAAGGCAAGGGCTGGATGAGCGAAAAACTAATGGATCGGATCGTCATCCAAAAAAGCACCGATGGTGGCAGAACGTACGACGACGGCACCTGGTGCGGCCTTCGCCACCCCAAAGACCAGGACAAGCCCTGGCTTTGCGCCGAACCAAAATCCGGTTTTATCGCCTGTACCTGGACGGAGTTCGACAAATACGCTTCCAAAGATTTGGAAAAAGACCATAGCCGCATCCTTTTCTCCCAAAGCCTGGATGCTGGAAAATCATGGTCAGAAGCCTTGGCAATCAGTCAATTCGAGGGCAACTGCCTTGACAATGACGACACCACCGAAGGCGCCGTGCCCGCCTATGGCCCCAATGGCGAAATCTATGTGGCATGGTCCTACAACGAAAAAATCTGGTTCGACCGCTCCACAGATGGCGGCAAAACCTGGCTCGACAAAGACATTCTTGCTGCCGAACAGCCGGGCGGTTGGGAAATTGACATCCCTGGCCTCAACCGTACCAATGTGATGCCCGTGCTCGTGTGCGACC
>JBBQSW010000394.1:0-3652 GCA_038213575.1 Chitinophagales bacterium
CCAGAAACACTGGTATCACCGCCGCCGCCGCCACTTGATGCGGTAGCATAACGAATCGCTGTTTTTTTGCTGAGCGATGGGCTCAGCATCGAATATATCTTTGGAACCCCACATGGCTTTTACTGTGTGGGGTTCTTTAACATTCGGTCATTCCCATCTTCAGACTCAGCTTTATTTCATATCTCACAGGTTAAAAACAAGACAATCGTAATAGTTTGATAAGTAAAATTTTAGAGACTACAACATGAAACAGCTAATTCTTTTGCTCGCCTTTTTATGCCCACTTCTGCTGCTTGCCCAAGTTGGGGAGCCGCAGTTTCTAATCCCGATTGAAGGCATACATTTGCAAGATTATTATGTGGTGAATTATGTAGACTGGAGTTCTGACAGCATAAAAGATCATCAGTGCGGCAACAAGACCTATGACGGGCACATAGGTACTGATTTTACGCTTAGGAATTTTGCACAAATGGATGCCGGAGTGGATGTTTATGCGGCCAATGCAGGGGTTGTGACCTTTTTCGTGGACTCTTTATTTGACCGAAACAAGACTCCGTTGGCAGGTGGGTTCGGGAATTTTGTCGCCATTCGCCATTTCAACGATTTCTATACCTATTACGGACATTTGAAAAAAGGGTCGGTGACGGTTCAAATTGGTGACACGGTGTTCATTGGCCAAAAAATTGGCGAAGTAGGCAGCAGCGGTTATTCCAGCGACCCTCACCTGCATTTTGAAGTTTGGTACGACAGTTTGTTCAATTGGGATCCCTTTTCCGGGGCTTGTGGAAACGCCGAAACTTTGTGGCTGGACACTTTGCAATATGTGGACGAATTTGGCCTCATTGATCACGATTTAAGCAATTTTGTGCCGACACTTGACACGTTAAAGGAGCGGCTTCCTGGCCAAACAGTGTTTTCAGCTTCCGATCCTGTGGTCAATTTCTGGATGCAGGGGTACGGTGTTTTTCCCGGCGACCTCAGCACAGTGAAATGGTTTGATCCTGAAGGTGACCTGTGGTTTCAGTTTGATTATGAGCATGATTACGAATGGTGGTATTATTATTTTTGGGCTTACATAAATGCCCCTCCAGCCGATAAGGCAGGATTGTGGACGGTGCAATATTGGGTGAACAATGACCTTAAAATAGTAGATACGTTTTCAATTTCAGGAGCATCGGCGCTCATCGAACCGGAAATTGTGGTAGATGTTCAGGTATTCCAAAATGCAGCAGGTGATCTGGTCTTGCAATCGCTACAGCACGTTCCTTTCACGCATGAAGTTTGCATTGTAGATATGTTGGGCGTTCAGGTGTTCAGCGGAAAAGTATCTTTCAATGGACAAGCAATCTCGCTACCCGTTTCCCAAAACCTGAATTCTGGTGTTTATGTCTTGTACAGCAAGTATGGGGGGATGAAGCCGCTTCGTTTTGTGTTTGTGAAGAGGTGAAACCTTTTAGAAAAGGGTCTTCTAAATGATCCCAAACATTTTTGACACATTCCTTTTGTGTTTTGCTAAGGAATTGTACTTTTGCGCTCCGTTTTTCAAACACATATTTTGTCATGCCTAAAATGAAGACCCACTCCAGCGCCAAGAAGCGTTTTTCGGTGACTGGCAAGGGGAAAGTGAAGCGCAACCGCGCTCGTATGCGTCACTTGATGCGCAAAAAATCAACGAAAGCCAAGCGCCACCTGCGCCATGGTGTAATTGTTGACAAAAGCGAACATGCACGCATTGAGCGTCTGCTCGTCAGCTAAAATCGCCGTTTGGTTGTACGCTCAACCACTTCGGTAACCTGAATTCTCGCAAAGGCGGGAGTTTTTCAATTCACATTTTTTAACGAGGACATTGGCTGAAAGAATTGGTTATTGGTGATTGGTAATTAGTTATTGGTTTTTCAAACAACCAAAAATTAAGCATCGACAATCAGAAACAATCAATCCCGGTGTCGCACTAGAAAATCTTTTTCATGCCAAGAGCAACAAACAACCCGGCCAGCCGTGCTCGCCGGAAGAAAATCATGCTAGCCGCCCGAGGTTTCTTCGGTGCCCGCTCCAAAGTTTACACCGTAGCGAAGAACGCGCTCGAAAAAGGCTGGCAGTACGCCTACCGCGACCGCAAATTCAAAAAGCGCATTTACCGTCGCCTTTGGATCGCTCGTATCAATGCTGCTGTGCGCCCGATGGGAATCAATTACAGCAGTTTCATCCACCTGCTCAGCCAAAAAGGCATTGGCCTCAACCGCAAAGCACTGGCGGATCTGGCGCTCAATCACCCGGATACCTTTAAAGCTGTGGTGGACGCTTCCAAAGAAAAAGGATAATCGGCTTCGGCCACTGAAAAATATTGCGGGGAATCGGCTTATGGCTGGTTCCCCGTTCTTGTGTTTGGTTGTTGGCAGATTCAGTCTATCAACAGCTCATAAAACCCAAGTACAATCCCTGAATAATGGCTCGGTAGCGCAGTGGGGTCTGCCGGAGCGGCATTGCCCAAAAACTGGAACCCGTTGCGGAGGTACACTTCCTTGAGTTTCAGGTTCTCGGCCCAGGTATCCAGGCGGACAAATTGTTTATCCAATTGTTTGCCATGTTGTAGTGACCATTGCACTATTTGGCCCACAAAATTCCGACCCCGAAATGCAGGATTGGTGACGATACGGTGGAGATAAACAGAAGGGTCGCGGTCTCTTTCGCCCCAAATGGCCGCATCCGTGTAGGCGGTCACGAACACGCAAGCGATTTGGCCGTCCACCACGATTTTCCATTGTCGGTTCTCGGCGATTTCGGCTTCTACCATGAGCCGGTCAAATGGCAGCCAATGCATGTCCGACACCGCTTTTTGATGGGCGATGGCGGCGTCGTATAGTTCAAAAATGGCTTCCAGATCGTTGTGGGTGCTATTGAGAAATTCCATAGAAATCAGTTAATTCGATTTACAAACAGGATTGCACTTCACCTCAAAATTTACAGAGTTAGCGATGTAGCACATTTCATGTGCATTATGATGCAATTCAAGGGCTTTTTCAATCATTGAATCATTGGCAACCGTAATGATCGGATTTAAGGTAACCTCTTTGAATTGCCCACCCCCTTTAGTTTCTTCAATCATTATACCTGTTGCATGGTCAACATAATCTGTCACAATAACTCCTTCCAATGCACATACATACAAATACGAAAGCATGTGGCTTCGGTCGTATTCCCGGACACCACTTGTGCCCGTTCCTTTGTTGCCATGCCATTGTGCGGTCAGTTTGTAACGATGTTCGTGAGCCATATTGTTATTCATTTCTATTGAATTTTCACTACTGAAAAACTGTAAGGAACGCGGCACCAATAACTTAGTCATTTTAGGTCAACCATTTGTTCCTTCATACGGCCCCTATTTTTCTTTAAATAGCCCCACTATTCGCAGAAAAATAGTGTTGTCTGATGAAAAAATGGTTGACCTAAAATGACTAAGTTATTATTTGCCCGTTCCTTATCATAATTGAAAGTTTAAATTCGGCTGCAAGGTGCCTGCATCGGTAACTATACAGCCGGGTTCACGCATACGTCTCTATTTAATTTGACCTCGGAGAGGTCAAATATTGGTAGAAAACCCCGTCAACCCATGATTTTCGACCTCGGAGAGGTCGCACATTTGCTTTACTTT
>JBBQSW010000395.1:0-3648 GCA_038213575.1 Chitinophagales bacterium
AAAATTAGGTCATTGACCCCAATGACCAATGACCCCAATGACCAATGACCCAATGACCAATGACCCAATGACCCCAATGACCAATGACCCCAATGACCAATGACCCCAATGACCAATTACTCACTCACCTCCGACATATTCGGCTCTCCCAAATCATGCTCTGCAAATGTCGGGTTCAATTTCCCCACCAGACTATGAAAAATCTTTTCCCGAATCCCATCCGCCGTGATGGGGAATCCGTCATAGTTTAAAATCGAAGTCAACTTAGCTGGATTGATGTTCAGTTCGTTGACTATCATGGATTTAAACTGCGCATCTCGATTTTGTTCCACTACAAATACCCGCTGGTGGGCCTCGATAAATTGTTTCACATCGTTATTGAACGGGAATGCTTTCACCCGCATCGCGTCGAGCGTGATGCCCTGTGCTAGGAGCAGATCCTGGGCTTCGATGGCGGCATACGTCGTTGTGCCAAAAAACAGGATCCCAAAAGCGCTTTGCTTTTCTTTTTGGTAAAACTCCGGGCCGGGGACGTGTTGCTTTGCGGTTTCCCATTTCTTTACCAAACGATCCATGTTGCGCACATAAGCCGGGCCTTCCTCGGTGTACACCGCATACTCGTCGCGAGATGTGCCACGGGTGAAAAACGAACCTTTGGTCGGGTGCGTGCCGGGAATAGTTCTGTAAGTGATGCCGTCGCCATCTGCATCTAAGTAGCGACCAAAACGTTCGGCGGAGGCCTCCAACTCTTCGGCAGTTAGCACCTTGCCGCGGTCGAAGACCCGGTTGTCGTCCCAAACAAGTGGGGGCGACATATTTTCGTTCATGCCGAGGTCGAGGTCGGTCATGACCAGGATCGGGGTTTGCAAACGCTCGGCCAGATCAAACGCATCGGCCATCATGGAAAAGCACTCAGCGGGTGTGCTAGGAAATAACAACACCTGCTTGGTGTCGCCGTGCGAAGCGTACGCTGCAATCAATAAATCAGACTGTTGTGTGCGGGTGGGCATCCCCGTGCTGGGACCGCCGCGCTGGACATCCACAAGTACCGTCGGGATTTCAGCGAAGTAGGCCAAGCCCAAAAACTCGCTCATTAGTGACACGCCCGGGCCGCTGGTGGCGGTAAACGACCTTGCACCATTCCAGTTGGCGCCAATGACCATGCCGATGGCTGCGAGTTCGTCTTCGGCCTGGACGATGGCAAAATTGTTCTGACCCGTTTCGGGGTCTACGCGTAGTTTTTTGGCGTATTTGCCAAAAGCATCGGCCAACGAAGTAGAGGGCGTGATAGGATACCAGGATAGGACCGTTGCACCAGCATAGACTGCACCGAGACCGCAGGCAGAGTTGCCGTCCATCATGATCCAGTCTTTCACCTTGTCGCGGCGTTCCACGCGGTCTTCGAGCGGGTATTTGAAATTGGCGTGGACGTATTGGATGCCCATGTCCAGGGCCTCGTAGTTGGCCGTAATCAGCTTTTCCTTGCCCTTGAATTTTTGCTGGACAATGCCGTGAAGCACCTCCAATTCGATGTCCAGCAAGGCAGAAAGCGCCCCCACATACACCATGTTTTTGAGCAACTGGCGCTGGCGCGGATCGGCGAATTTGTCCATACACATCTGCATCATCGGGATACCGAGGTAATGGATATCATCGCGGATGAAGTCTTTGTAGAGCTCCTTTGTGTTGTCGTAGAGGAAGTAGCCGCCGGGTTTCACGTTGGCGATGTCCTTGGGCATACTCTGTGGGTTCACGCTCAGCATGATGTCCACGCCCTCGCGACGGCCCAAATAGCCTTTTTCGCTCACGCGCACCTCATACCAGGTCGGAAGGCCCTGGATGTTCGAAGGGAAAATGTTCTTGGGCGATACCGGGATGCCCATGCGGAAAATGGCCTTAGCAAACATATCGTTTGCGCTGGCTGAGCCGGTGCCGTTTACGTTGGCAAATCGGATGACGAAGTCGTTGAGCACGATATTCTAGAGATGTGTGATGAGTTGATTAAAGGTGGCTCCTAGGTTTTTGTCAGTAGGAAAGGGTGATTTTACGCTGCCTGAAACGCATTACTTCCACATCCACCCCTATTGTTTCTATTTCAAACTGGGTTGACAAGCACCAATCCAGAAATGTGAGCAAAGTCACTGATGTTGCGCGTATTCAGCTCAAAGTTGTTCAATAATGCAGTAGCAGCCACAATTGAATCCCCCAACGACATTTTTTTGGTTTGGCGCAATAGTATCGCTTGGTCGCGTACGTCTGTCGTGACAGGTAAACAATCCATGCGCTGGAAAACAGCCTCAAAGTACGCTTTGCTTTTTTGGTCGAGACGGTGAAACCCCAAAACTTCCACCCTCGTAATATCAGAGACAACACAATTTGGGTCTACCAGCATGGGGCGTAAATGAGTGTACTCAGCCTGAGGCGCGTATATGAAGATGTTGGCATCAAGTATTTTCATGGCGGTCAATTTTCCCGCAGGGGCAAAGGTTTGTCTTTCCGGCTTTCTTCAAATTCGCGAACATATTCCTCGAAGTTATCTATAGGCGGCAATCCGGCAAGAATGAACGCCTTGTCTCTATCACCGGGCACTATTTCAGGTGTTTCGACTGAACGCTGTACGACTCGAATATTCAGTCGTTTGAAAAGCGCCAAGAGCATATCCAAATCTTGATGACGAGGTATTTCAAGCACAATTTGCGTCATAGTTCAATGTTTTTATGCAAAATACGCAAAAGCGGACTTGAAGAAGGGCTTCAAATTTTCCACCCCACTCCAAATTCCAAGCGCAATGATAAACAAAGCTCCGAAAGTGATGGACAAATCTGCAAATTTGAACCTTACTTCTTCACCACTTTCCGCACAAAACTGCCCCCCTCTGTCTGTACCGTGAGAAAGTAGGTGCCCACGGGCAAATTGCTGAGGTCAATCGGTAGCGCAACTTTTTCACTGTCAATGGCTTTTGTAAAAACCTGCCGTTGACTGATATCGGTAAGGGAAATGGTGATTTGTTGGGCTTTTGTCAATTCCATTTCCAATAAAACGCTGTGCGCTGTTGGGTTTGGGGAAAGCAAAAAACGACGCACCATAGACGGGAGTTTTGTTTCTGAAACCGCCACGAAAATCTCTGCGCCATTCTTGCAGCCGTTGAGATCACTGGCAAAAACTGTGTAAAGTCCGGTCTGATCCGCGACAATTACGCTGCCCGTGATGCCAGTGAGCAAGGTGTTCTCGAAAAACCATTGCAGGGTTGCATTGACCGGGATAAAAGTGGCGGTGAGGGTGTCTCCACTATTGGCTATAAAAACATTGGGATTTGGAAAAACCGACACCAACACGGGTGACGACAGTTCGGAAGGGCAAGACTGGTTTAGCAAGCGAACTTGATAAATACCCGTAACCGCTGACAAAAAAGTATTGTTTTGGTTGCCAAGGATTGGATTGCCATTAAAAAACCATTGATATACTGATCCTTGTGGCGGTGTAGGCAATGCAAAGCTTATTAATTGGCCCTGGCATACTGCCGTATCAGGCATATTCAAATTCGGTGTTACTGGGTTCGATTCGGCAATTTCAAAGGTGTCGCGCCGAATGCAATTGTTGCCATCTTTTGCTTCTACAATATAGGTGCCGGGCTGGAGGTTGGCAAGG
>JBBQSW010000396.1:0-3646 GCA_038213575.1 Chitinophagales bacterium
CTAAAAAAGAAAGTAGACGTAGTTTCTGCCAACGGTCTTTCGCCCTATATTAAACCCTACGTTGAGTCTGAAAAAATCATTATTTATGAGAGACCCATTGGGAAACAAGGCGAGGCTTAGTCATATTTTAGAATCGACTGAGCTCATTTTAAAATTTGTGGAAGGGGCGACGTTCGACGACTTCATGTCGAACAAGATGATGTTTTCCGCTTGTATCCAACACCTGATGGTTGTCGGAGAGGCTGCATCAAAATTGACAGCCGAATTGAAAAATGTTCATTCCGAAATCAATTGGCAAAAAATGATTGGAATGCGAAATATCCTGATTCACAAATATTTTGGAATGGATGAAATTGTCATTTGGAAAACCATTGAAGAAGACCTCCCTGTCCTTAAAACCCAAATCGAAACTATCCTACAAGCACACGACTAACCGACTTCTATGTCACTGATCTTCATACTCATACCCTTCATCGCCTCGGCGATTTTGTTCTTCCTTCGGCCCGGCGGGTCGAAGTCCATTGCGCTTTTTGCGTCCTTGGCCAACCTCGCCGCCACCGCTTACTGCCTGACCTGCGATTACAGCCAAGGCATGAACTGCACATTTTCAGTGCCCTGGGTGGCCTCGGCGGGCATCTCGTTCAGCCTTGGCATGGACGGCATCACGCTCATCATGTTGGTGTTGACCAACTTGCTTACTCCATTGATCATACTGTCGAGTTGGAGCCGGACTTATGAAAACGAGCCACGTTACTACGGTCTTATACTGCTGATGCTCGGTGCTTTGAACGGGGTTTTTCTGGCGCAAGACGGCTTGTTGTTCTATGTTTTTTACGAACTGGCGCTCATCCCGATCTACTTCATCTGTGCCATTTGGGGCGGGCAAGATCGTATCCGCGTCACGCTGAAGTTTTTCATCTACACCTTTGTCGGCTCGCTGTTTATGCTGGTGGCGTTGTTGTGGGTGTACTTGCAAACGGGTGTACCCGCCGAAGCCTTGGCGCAAACGGGTAAACATTCCTTTGCCTGGGCTGATTTAGTGGCGGTACAACTGACTCCGATGCAAGCGCATTGGGTACTGGTAGGCTTCTTCCTCGCCTTTGCGGTGAAAATGCCCGTTTTCCCATTCCATACCTGGCAGCCAGACACTTATGTAACTTCGCCCACGGCAGGCACGATGCTGCTCTCTGGTATCATGCTCAAAATGGGTGCTTATGGGATGATTCGCTGGATGATACCCTTGGCGCCGGAAGCCATGCATGTCCTGAACCCAATTTTTATTTCGTTGGCGGTGTTTGGTATCCTGTACGCCAGCATCATCGCGGTGAAACAATCAGACATCAAACGATTGGTGGCCTATTCTTCCATTGCGCACGTTGGGCTCATCGCTGCGGGTATTCTGGCCTGGAACAAAGCGGGGGTACAAGGGGGTGTGATTCAAATGCTCAACCATGGTATCAATGTGGTGGGTTTGTTCTTCATCGTGGATCTGCTCGAACGCCGACTCGGCACACGTTCTATGGCTGACATGGGTGGTATAGCTAAATCTGCCCCGAAGTTTGCCACGCTGTTTATGATTATCGTACTGGGTTCGGTGGCAGTGCCACTTACAAATGGTTTTCCGGGTGAATTTTTGTTGCTGAACGGGGTTTGGAACTACAATTTCTGGCTGGGCGTACTCGCTGGTTTGACCATCATTTTCGGCGCAGTGTACATGCTTCGTGCCTATGGTTTGGTGATTTTTGGCGAAACGAAACCAGAAACGGCCAATTTTGAAGACGTGAATTCAAGGGAGTTTTTGGTCTTAGGAATTATTGCTGGATTGGTGATTGTGCTGGGCTTTTTCCCGCAATCTATATTGGGTTTGACGGAGGGGAGCGTGGATCGGATTTTGAGGGCGGTGCAATTTTGAGGAGCTGTTGATTTGGGGGTTTTTTACCCGCCGTAGCCTACCCGCCTGCCGAGCCTTGGCGGGTAGGCGGGTAGGAGGGGAGGGGTTTGGTTATTTGAATTTTGTAACTTTGGTTTCTAAATTAATAAAAAAGTGAGCCATGACAGCATTATCCTATTGACAGAATGTATCGTGTTTATTACCGCCTTCGAGGCAACACGCTCATTATCTCGGCATTCTTCAATCTGAGGCAAGATCCCACAAAAAAGCCCTACTAACATGACCTTCCAACTCCGCGACCACGACCACATTCCCCTCAACAACCTCCTAAAAGTCCTGAATCTCGTCGAAACGGGCGGAGAGGCCAACATGAGGATCACCAGCGGCGAACTAAAAGTGAACGGCCAAATTGAAACACAAAAACGCAAAAAACTCCGCCCTGGCGACATCATAGAGTTTCAAAACCACAAGATATCAATCCAATAGACCAATCACCAGTCCCCAATCCACCGATCACCAACGCACATGACCGCACTACTCATACTCTTTCTCACGGCGATTGCCGTTCTCTTTGCAGGACTGACGAAACACCGCAATCTGCTGCAACCCTTAGCATTACTGGGTACTTTGCTGGCGCTGGGTGCTACGGCTTATGACCTTTTTGGCCTCCACTTGCCAGGTCTCGGCGGACAAGCAGGATTTGGCTGGGGGGCTGAGTACGCTTCCATGTTCAGGTTCATGCCTTTTGCCCATGCTTTTTCGGCAGTGGCAATTCTATCTACTGCCCTCATCATTGGGCTTTCAGGATGGGGTTTCCGCAACTTGAAAGCCACTTTGGGAGATCATTACGGACTTATATTGTTCAGCCTTTGCGGAGCATTGGTGATGTTCTCGTTCACCAACATGACCATGCTGTTTCTGGGGATCGAAATACTCAGCATCCCGCTCTATGTGCTTGCTGGCAGCCGTCGTGAAGACCGTGCTGGCAATGAGGCTGCGCTCAAATATTTCCTCATGGGCGCGTTTGCCACGGGTATTTTGCTTTTTGGTATGACCCTGGTGTACGGTGCTACGAGCAGTTTCGACCTCGCGTCCATCAGCCGCGCTATCGGCAATGGCGACCAAATGCCGGGGATGCTGAAAGTTGGTATCTTGTTGATGATCGTGGGATTGAGTTTTAAAGTCTCCGCAGTGCCCTTCCATTTTTGGGCGCCGGATGTGTACCAGGGAAGCCCCAATTTGGTTACAGCATTTATGGCCACGGTGGTAAAAACGGCTGGTTTTGCAGCATTTTATCGTTTATTTTCCCTTGCATTCCCTGGCGCAGAAGGTTTTTGGAGCTTCCCAATCGCCATGATCGCGGCACTGACCATGACGGTTGCCAACTTGACGGCCATCTTCCAAAAAGATTTCAAGCGGATGATGGCTTATTCGAGCATTTCTCATGCAGGGTATCTGTTGTTGGCGGTGCTCGCTATTGGAACAGAAGGTGCTGACAGAGCCTTGTTGTTCTACACCTTAACGTATTCACTGGCTACTATTTGCGCCTTTGGAGCCTACATTGCGGTGGCTGAACAAAGAGGAGACGGCTCTTTTGCGGCCTTTAACGGGTTGAGCAAAAAACAACCCTTGCTTGCCGCAGTACTGGCACTTTCAATGCTCTCCTTGGCCGGCATTCCACCTTTGGCGGGTTTTTTCGGCAAATATTTCCTGTTTACAGCAGCATTTGCCAAATACCCCTGGCTCATCGTCCTA
>JBBQSW010000397.1:0-3634 GCA_038213575.1 Chitinophagales bacterium
GTTTAGGGTTTAGGGTTTAGGGTTTAGCATGTTGAGTTGATTGGGTCAATGTGTTTCAAGAGCGTTTTCGAGCCGCTAAACCCTAAACCCTCCACCCTAAACCCTAAACCCTCCACTCTAAACCCTAAACCCTCCACTCTAAACCCTAAACCCTCCACCCTAAACCCTAAACCCTAAACATCTATCTCACCACCGTAGCAAATCCCTTGAATTCATTGGCTTCGCCCCGAGGGCCGGTAAAGGTAACTGTATAAATGTACACCCCTTCTGGAGACATGCCGCCGGAGTTTTGTTTTTCGCCATTCCACTTGTCATTGGGGTTGTTCGTTTCAAACACCATTTCACCCCAACGGTTCCAAATATTCATCTTAAAATTTGTAGCGCCGTTGAGGAAGCCCTTTCCAAAAAAATCGTCGTTTTTGCCATCGCCGTTTGGGGTGAAGGCGTTGGGCATAAACCAGGTGACTACCGGACGAAAGTCGAGTTCTTTCGTCATGGAATCCAAACACCCTGCTGGGTGGGTCACTAAGAGCCGAACGCTAACACGACCCGTATCAATGAACGTATGCATGGGATTTTGTTCAAAGGTGTTAAAATTTGACCCAATTTGCCAGTTCCAGTGTAGGGCCCCCGAAGATTTGTCCAAGAAACGAACCGTGTTGTTGAAATTGGTCAATCCAGAATCTGGGTCGCATTCAAAATCTGCAATCGGGGGTGCTTCCATATTAATTAGGTGGTAGAAGTCTCTGAAAATATAACATCCAACCGGAGACGTGATTTCTACCCGCACGTCGTACAAACCCGGTTCATCATAAAGATGGGTTGGGCTGATTACATCCTCGATGGTATCTCCATCCCCAAAATGCCAAACGATATGATAACTATCGTCAATGGGCGTGGATAGGTTGCCAAAATAAATTTCATCAGGTACACAACCGAAATAATTGCTTGGCTGTACGATTATGACAGGCGGCACCGGGAACCACGCTACAGTGGCAGTCGTATCGTCGGCACACTGGTTTTTATCGGTCACTTTTAGACTTACAGGGTGGTTGCCTGGTATGGGGTACTGATAAGTAGGGTTTTGATGGCTGGAGGCAGAGCCTGGGATTCCAAAATTCCATTTCCATTGATTCAAGCCCCCCTCGCCCGTGGACTGGTCTATAAAGGATACCGGCCCAGCCACACAGGTGTCGTAGTCGAAGGCAAAACTCGCGTGTGGTTCAGGGAAAATTTGAACATGGATGAACGCAGTATCGCTGCACCCGCCGCTGCTTTGGTTTATCAAAAGCATTCCGTGGTACAATCCGGTGTCTGGAAAAGTAAATGCGGTGAACCATTTGTTCACATGGTCGCTCACGGTGGTTCCGTTGATATCGAAACGCCATTCCACATCATTCACATTCGCTGCTATCGTGGTCTTGTTTTGAAAAAAAATAGTCTTTTCTCCACAAGACTTGATGGTGTATTCTTCGGCAAAAACGGTGAGCGAGTCTGAACTGAGCTTGGCATCAATATCTGGTGTGCAATTGGCCACATTGAATTGGAATTCGCGCCTTACGGTGGAAAGCAGTTGGCCGTTGCGGTACTCTTGCACACAAACGGCTACAACAAATTGGCCAAGAAGGATAGGTGTCCCAGTTATCTCGCCCGTAACAGGATGGATATTCACTTGGGGGTCACCGCCCATCGGGTTGTTAAAATTGTAGTCTGGAACCGTGTAGGGTACAGGGTCAAAAGGTGGTGGACAGGGTGGGTTAGGGATTACGCCATCGCAACCCGATGGATCTGGAGAATTGAAGGGGTTGCCGCCGCCAACCAGCGCTTGACAAAAGCTGTAGACTAAAATATCCCCGTCCGAGTCCGTGGCTGAATGGTTAAAACGAAAAGGCAAGTTGTTGCAAATAATGATGGGCGGAAAATTATCATACACCGGACTGTCATTACAGACCGCCATGGCAGCAGGCGTCAGTTCGATAGCATAGGTAGCTCCCACATCGCCAGGACTAATAATATTGGTGATGGTTTCGTTGCGGCAGCAGCGTTGGTAAACAATAAAATAGCTTTCGTTTGTCAATACCGGGAGGTCTTCTTCAAAAATATAAATAGCCTCATCTACACAGACATAGGGGATTTGCGTCACGCACTGTGGCGTGTCGGGAATAATTTCGGCATTGTAGTCGAAAAAAACATCTCGGGTGGCGTACAGAAAGTTGCTCGTTTCCGAGCCTTGATGAATGGCAAATTTTACTGGTTGGTCAAAACCGGGTCCGCCACCAATACAGTCGCGGTAAACATGCATGGTGAATTGCCACCGTTTCACGCCAGGGCTGATTTCCCCTAAACATATATAAGTGATTCCGCCCCCAATAATGTGTTTGGCCTCAGCCAGAGCAGGAAAAAGAAAAACCACAAAAAATGCGAAGATTACAAAGATGCCGTTTTGTTTCATATAAAGTGTTCAGGTATACGCGGGTTGCGAATATTGATTTGAGATTGATACGCTCTAAATTCCAAGATTGACAAAGGATCATGAATCCAAAATTGTGAATCAGCTTGCTACCTTTGTCCCCGCCAAAAGTACAGCCTACATTCATTTCAAAATCAATTTGTATCTCATGTTCCTGCTACGCGACGACATTTCTGAAATTGCTTCACTGCTTCAAAAAGGCAACATTATCTGTTACCCAACCGATACAATCTGGGGTATAGGTTGCGACGCGCTGCACGAAGCCTCTGTAGAACGTATTAGCAGCCTCAAAGGCCGTACTCCTGAAAAAGGTTATGTGCTGCTCGTGTCCAATATTGCGATGCTCAAACGTTTTGTGCCCAAGATGCCGCCTCGTTTGGAAACGCTGCTGGCACACCACCAACGCCCCCTTACGATGATATACTCCGAGACGGTTGGGTTGCCTCATTGGGTAAAAGCCCCCGACGGCTCTGCGGCCATCCGAGTGGCTACCGACGAGTTTTGCCGCGAGCTGATAGAGGCTTTCGGAAACCCTGTCATCAGCACTTCCGCCAACAAGGCGGGTGAGCCATATCCGCCCACTTTTGGGGGCATCAGCAGTGAAATATTGGCTGCGGTGGACTATGTGGTAAAATACCGGCAAGACGACAAGGAGCCTGCGGAGCCCTCTTCTATTGCATTCCTCGACCGATATCAGGAATTGGAGTTTGTGCGGGAGTAAACATCCGTCTTTTACAAACTGCCGCTATCCTCTACAGCTCCCATCCGAACTTCAATCTCCTTCAAAATCCGGTGCGCCAATTTCAAGGCTTCAAATCCGTCCCGCAGTGTAACCACAGGGTCAATATCAGTGGCAATCGCCTCATGAAAAGATTCTAGTTCACGCTGGATAGCATTCACGGGCTCGGCATCGGGCATGGAAAGTTGCAGCCACTTTTTGCCAGCGGGCGTATCAAATTCCATCAGGTTTTCGGTGGGAGGAAGGTCGGCAGCGTCGGTGGCGAAAAGCCGCACGATTTGAGCGTTTTTCTCCAAAAAGTCGAGGCTTAAGTAATGATCAGGTTGAAAAAGCCGCATTTTCCGCATCTGTTTCATAGAAATTCTACTGGCCGTAAGGTTAGCAACGCAGCCGTTGGCAAATTCGATCCGCGCATTTGCAATGTC
>JBBQSW010000398.1:0-3631 GCA_038213575.1 Chitinophagales bacterium
GTTACACCCGTTGAACAACCCGTAGTGGCCCCTTCTGAACCATCAGAAAACCAGCCGGTTGCATCACCAAAACCCTCCACGAGCACAGGTTCAGGCAAGGATGCACAAAGCAAACCAGTCCCTCGCAATAGCACCGAGGAGCAAAAAGCCAAATCGGGCGACAACACGGCCCAACCGCTCCCTGGCAGCAAACCTACGTTGCCACCGAACTCCACGGAAGCGCAAAAAAAGAAAGGCGAAAAGAACTGAACGACAACATTTTAGCAGTAATAAAGAAGCCCGGCGGAGAAGTTCTGCCGGGCTATTTTTTTGGATAGGATGCCGATTCTAATGAGTACACCGATTTTACCAAGTACACCGATACCACTGAACTTCGATGGTCATGCTACCCAATTCGGGGGTATCGGTGTACTCTGTAGAATCGGTGTTCTAAATTCTATCGCATCTCCCGGATCCACGCTTTGATCAATTCTACGCCCTCGAGGTGTTGCAATTGCCGCCCCAACTCAGGCATACGAATACCCGGGTCGTCACTTTCCATTCGAAATACGAGGATACTTTCATTGGGCTTGCCCGGCACGATGCCAAAACGGCGATTGCCACTGCCGCGACCTGCAGCTACGGGAGGTTTACCAACGCCTAAGCGCTCAAGGTCGGTTTGATTATACTCTAAAAACATACCGCTGGTACTGGCTGGGCCGTGCGGATTGTGGCAATGAGCGCAGTTGGCGTCAAGATAACTTCGCGCGGCGGATGAAGGCTGACCCTCCTTCGCTAAAGCTACGGCATTTGATGGCTGACCCTCCTTCGCTAAAGCTACGGCGGGTAAATTATTTAGCTGTGGCGCGGTTAATAGATCGAAATTACTGGGCAGAGCCAAGCGATCGGATTTGCTCCAAGCAAGCAATTGATTTTCACCGTTTTCTATGTGGTTAAGTTGCCGTGCCGTAATCCCGATGGGCACAAATTGTCCGTCGTAAGAATGGCAGCCCTTGCATTGGTTGAGGTTCGGGGCAATGTATTCGATGCTTTGTTTTTTGCCTTTTTCATCTATCCAGGAGACGGGGAAACTGGCCCCCGCCACTTCCAAAAATGCGTCGGTTTGTTCGGAATTCCATATATATTCAAGGGCTTTCCAACCGTTCTCTTCTTTGAGCAAAAGCCTCGTTTCCAATATTTTACGGCCTTTTTCGGGCATACGCGCATCGTTCCAATAAAAAAAATGCTTGATGATAACTGCACCTGCGGGGAACTCAAATGCTTGCTCCGCATCGTACTTCATTTTCTGCCCATTTGGCAAAAACACAAATCGCGCTTTTTCGGCATAATCACTAAAAAGCGGGGCGTTTACCTCGTAAGAGAACACATTGGTCGCAGGTGCGAGCTCTGAAATATTACCTGTAAAAAAGGCGTAGTCGGAGAGACGGGGCTTTGCCTCAACTTCCCAAAAGTTTTCAACTTTCGGGAAGTTCGGAGCAAACGCTTGCAAAACAAGCAACGCGATCAATACACATCCTCCAGTTTTAAAAGTCGCAGTCATAAGGTTTTTCATTTTTGCTGATTTTGTCTTTGAAAAGCCCAAGTTTATCGGCTCGAAGGTTGGCGAAAGTTCCATTCTCGTTGTTTCGGATGCAGATTTCATAGCCTGGCTTTAGTTTACCGTTGACATCGACCCAATCAGGGTTTTGAATGCCATCGTATAGAATGTGTGGCACTTTTTTGCCAAATTTCCACCAAAAAATAAAGCCAAGTTTACTTTTCCAGGTCGGCATCCGTTTGCCCATGGAGTAAATATTGTCGTGTATGAGAATCCGGGAGGGGTAGGGATTGTAGTCCTTGTCTTTGATCGGCGTTTCGGTGATGAAATAACTCACGATGACCGTGGAGGCCGTTTTATTGTCCCAGATTTTGTTGTTGAAGACCTCCACGTCCTTGGTAGCCAGGATCATCACCCCGGTGCCGGGCGGCACTTTTCCCACGATATTTCCCTTGGGCGCAAAGTTGCGGAAGTTATTGCGGGTCACGAGGTTGTCGTGGACCTTGATGTGGCCGCCGCGCTTTTTGGGCAGGTCAGGCAAGTCGAACACGAGGATGCCACCCGTGTTGTCGTAAGTTTTGTTTTTCCAGACCCAGGCATTGGTGGTGTTTTCGATTTCGATACCAGCCACGTTCCATTTTGCCACACAATCCGTCACCCACACCGAGTCGGACTGGCCGACATAGATGCCCGCGTCGGAGGCGCCGATGGCGGTGCAGCGTTCGATGCGGACGTCTTGGCATTGCACCGGATAGAGGGCGTAGGAGCCGTTGGAGGCTTTTGGTTTTCCTGTCCACTGGGCGGTGATGTCGCGGAAAATCAGTCCGTGCACCTGTTGCGTTTTGATGAGGTCGCCCTTGGAATCCTCGATGGTAAATTGTTCTAAGACAATATTTTCTGCGTTGGTAATCTTAATTCCTTCGGCGCCTTGTTTTTGGTTTTTGAAGGAAAGCACGGTTTTCCCCTGCCCTGCACCGCGCAGCGTGACGTTCTTTTTTGCATCCAGCCAGAGGGTATTCGACAGGGAAATGGAGCCCTCAGGAAACTCCACCGTAGCGCCGTCTTCTGCCAGAATGAGCAAGGTTTGTAGCTGTTTTTCGAGCTCGGGCTGGGCGGAGAGCGTATGGGCAAAAGCCAGCAGGAACAAGGACAAAAACGATCGTTGCATGTATGTGTTTATTTTGGCCAAATATAGGGTGAAGTGGTTTTTACACCTGGGAAAAAGGCACAGTCTTTAGAAATAGGTGTTCAAAACGTTGGGCGATACGATATTGGCAGGCCATGCCTACCATAAATTGTTCTTCAATTCCAATTACCACGGATATAGGTTGGCGTTTGGACAGGAGCATACCATACCTTCTCAATCCTTATGGTTAAATACCCGATCACTCGCCGCAACGGTAACACTGCCGTAGATTATATTGAAGACACCATTGGCGAACAATAATACTATAAGCGAATCAGGGTCATCATCAAAGGAAATCGCTGGAGACAACATTCCACTAAAGTTAAAAAAGAATCCCCCTGCTATATTTTCCTGAAATGCCGGATTGGTGTTTTGAGGAGAAAAAATGGACATTATAACCGGAACATTCCACAATCCATTGATCACCAAATCTGCCCAGGGCGATATATCGCTAAAAATTCGCTTTTGTAAAGGGTACTTAAGGGACGTTATGGCATCCACCACATCTACCATTGCTTTCCCAACGAATAAACTCGTTAAAATAATATTCATGCCCTCCCAGGTTTCCAGCACTCTATTGCCTCTGTTGAAAAGACCGCCGACAGCAACAATGTCCGGAGAAGCATAGGGCAGGGCCAAAATACTATTAATGATGGTAGCAGGATTGGCTGGCAATAACGCCTTCTGTTCTTTTTTATATGGCTTGGCGAAAACAGTCGTAACAGAAATAGCCACCGCACTTACCATCGCCATAATACCCGACGCTAAAACCCAGTTATCGTACTGACTATGAACAATGGACGCGTTGGAATCCGTTCGGGCAGACCTTGGCGCACTCGGATCAGGTTTGGTCAATACCACCTGGAATGCCGAAAAGTCATTCGCATTCAATAGTTTATCGGTTTCCG
>JBBQSW010000399.1:0-3604 GCA_038213575.1 Chitinophagales bacterium
AGCTTTTATGATTACCTCCTGCCAACTGTCAGAAGGGTGAAGGGTCACTTGTTGTTCAATGGCCGCAAACCCTTCTTCCAATCCCCGATCGCGGCGTTGCTCCATTTCCTGGGTGATTCGGACGCGCTCGTGCATGAGGGCTTCCATTTCTGTTACCCTGCTCAGTAACAGGTCATTGGATTCAGGCAAGGTGAGCGGGTGCATTGGCGACAAGGCCCGAAGGGTTTTAAGCGGGAAAAGCGCATCTGGTTGTGTAGACAGGGCATCCAGCAAGCGCAAAGCATACAAATGGTAAATCATTGCGCGGTTAAAAATCGTGTTCCAACCCAGCAGCAGACGCTCACGGTCTAAGGCTTCCACCGTTTTTTTGCTGGCCATGGATTCCAATGCCCCGAAAAGCGACTCTTCAGCCCAAGGTATTTCTGCATACTGATCGAGATAAACCGTGACTGCGGCACTTTCATTTCCAAGATCGGCCCTGATAAACACCTCAACAAGGGCTTTCCCGAAATCATGGCGCAAGGGGTGGGCATTCAGGGCATGTCGCATGACAGCAATATCCGTCTTGGCCATTAAAGCCTGCAAGTTGCCGCCCGGATTGGGGTCGATCGCAGGTGCCGTTTTTTGTATGGTTTCGTGAAACCTGGTGTTGAAGTCTTTATCCTGATTAAGTTCCAAACCGTGCGCAATAATTTGCAATCGCGTGTCCAATTGCTGGAGGTTGTGGAGCACTTCATTGGTCGCGAGGGCGCGGGCGCTGGAGATTTGTTCGTTTTTATCGGGGCCGTGGTGGTGGATGTCACCAAGGTGGATATTGCCACCGGATTGGAGGGTGGAATCAATGATGGTGTGTTTGGTGTGTTTTAGGTTGAGGGGGCGTGGGCGTTTTTTCATGATTACTTTGATCTGGAGATGCTCTTCATAGTGTGGAACGGTAATTTTTCTGGGTGCTTTTTACTATAGTGCCACTAATGCCTTTGGCGCCTATTTCTCCCAGCTTCACTTCTTCTTTCAATAGGTTGTAGAAATTTTTTTGCCGCGCTAAAAAGCTTAGCGTAATTCCTGTTCAATTTTCCACTTTGGGGATCCGTCATAAAATTGTGTCCTCCTTTCAATTTGAGTTTGTGCTTATAATTTCCGTTAAGCTTCTCTAGTATGCCTTCTGAGCCGACTACATTTGGGATAACCCTTTCTGAGGCCAATATAGGCAGCCACTTAGGAATAACAAGTGATAACGATAGCCCATTAATGGTAGTTCTTTCGAACTCAGCAGCGTTTCTTTTCTCGGTTATGCCCAATTCAAAAGCGATGTAGGGTAATTTAACTGTTATATCTTCTTCATTCAGTAGTTGTTCAAAAGGCATGCCCTCGATTAGCGGAATAACGTTGTCGTTGTCACTATATATAAACAATACGGGAGTTCTTGCAACATCGGCATCAGATGCGCCGGATAGATCGAACAAGGCACCATTAATGGCTACAACTCCTGCTACAGAAGCATCCAATGTTGAGCCTGGCCTTTCACCGTTAAATGGGAGGCAATCCAGACAGCCGTTTTCTCCAGCAACAACCATTCTTGGGAAAAAACTGCTGGAATCCCCATCGTTCAGAAAAGCAATGTTTAGGGCAATGATGGCGCCAGCACTGTATCCAAACAGGTAAATCCGATTGGGATCAATTTGGTAGGTTTCAGCATTGGCCTTAAAATAACGGATGGCCGTCCGTACATCCCGGATGGCATCATAAATTTGGCTCCGTACTGGAGTTACCCAGCGAAGGATATTGTCCAGAGAAAAATCATTACGGGTAATATCCGTCATAAGGCGGTAATTCAACGTGGCCGTGGCAAACCCGCAGCGTGCAAAATCAGTGGCCGCGATTTGCATGAAATAATTGCCTTTGTCGCCTGTTATGAAAGCGCCTGGATGTAGAAACAATATCAGTGGGCGAGGTTCGGTGTTTCCATCGTCAGGGCTGAAAAAATCAAATTTGTGCATAGACCTTTCCGTGGCGCCGTACTGTTTATTGGGTTGACTGCCCACGTTGGGCCCGTCAGCGCATAGAGAATCCGTGGTTCTGTCAGCGCCACATTTTACGGAGCATAAATAGAAGCATAAAAAAAGGAATACCGAGATTCGTCGAGTTGTAGAAAAGAGCATAAGCAATTGGTTAAAGTAGTGGTTATTTGTCGATATCCAGCACGCGGATATCAAAAGCAAAGTTACAATTTTCGCAATCAGGGACTTTTTGGGTGGCGATGCCCAGTACTTCGCCCCGGCGGTTGAGCACCGGGCCGCCGCTGTTGCCTGGAGACACCGCTGCATCTATCTGTATCATAGGATCGCGCAGCGCCGACACAATGCCCTGGGTAACCGTGCTTTCAAGCCCACGCGGGTTACCGATCACCAGGATTTCTTCTCCTTTTAATGCCTTTTCAGTGGCGATATTCAAAAAAGGAAATGGTGCCGAAGCTTCCACCCGGAATACGACATAGTCATATTCCCGACTGCTTTTCAATACTTCACTGACGCGGTATTGCCGCTTGTCGGTCGTCTGAATAGCCCATTGTACCCCACCGTCAAACACATGGTGGTTGCTTACCCCTATTCCTGATGGGTCTATGAAAAAACCAGAGCCTTGTTTTAAGCCATTCCCTGCCGCATCGAAGCAATAAACAAAAAACACAGCTGGCTCGGCTTTGGCCACGATTTCGGGGATTGTCTTAGGGGCGCTTACCGTGCTAGGAGCTTGCTCTGGCTCAGGTACAGTTGTTGTGCTTTTGCCTGTTTGCGCTATTTCTGCACGCAGCAAAAAGTAGCGGGCATCGGCTAAAAAAGCGGGCCAGTTACTTGTTTTGTCGCGACTTCGACGAGCGGCGCGATTCTCACCGATGGTGGTACTTTCCTTCGTTGGAACATCTGCACGAAACCGGAGAGTGAATTTACCGCTTCGCTTGGAATTCAGTTTATCCAGGTCATTTGGCGACACATTGAGCGCAGGCAATGTTGCCAGAGGCTGCCGGTCTGCACCCAATATCAACAGTTCGAGCCTGAAGAAATGAGCATCTGGGTTGGGTTTTTCTACGTCGAGCCGGGCAATGAGGTCGCGGGTGGTAGCGCTGAGGCTTGCCTGGGTGCTGGGGTCGATGATTAGTGCCCCGGGGGCGCCTTGGAGGTCTGTGGTGGCGGGGGATAGGGAGAGGGTGTTGCGGGGGGAGGAGGTGCAGGCTAGGAGGAGGGTGAGGAAGAATATTGTGATTTTTGACATGGAGGGAGGGTTGAGGGTGAGAAGATGGTTGGCGCTATTATCAAAGAAACCTCATCCAATTAATTAGTGTATTTAGCCATAATATCAGGGCAGTTTGCCCCGGTATGCTTACAAACTACTATAGCTCTGTAATCATTGAAATATTGCACAATTCTTCGCGCTTTCATGTAATCAATCGAAACAGAAAAGTTGTTTGAGTTGTCGGATATACACTGTTTTTTTTGATTACATTGAATTGAAAAACCGGAATCAAGTGTTTCCAACGTTACACTTTCAATATAGAAGGAAAAGCCCCCTACTTTTGCAGTTCCTGTCCCGTCAAGCTGGACATCTGGTA
>JBBQSW010000400.1:0-3598 GCA_038213575.1 Chitinophagales bacterium
GGGTCGCGACCTTTCCATACCTGAAAAAACCGGGCCTGGAGTTTTTTCATTTGTTCCGCCATGGCCGCTTCGGCATGTTGCTGATAAACAGGGTCTATGGTGGTATAAATTTTTAGGCCATCTCGGTAGATGTCGTATTTCGAGCCATCGCGGCGTCGGCATTCGGGCAGTTCGAGCAGAGAGTCGCGCACGATTTTTTCCAGATAATCGCAGAGGTAGGGCGCTTTGTCATCACTAAAAGTCACCGCTTTGAATTGCAAGCCGAGCGGCAGCACTTTCAGGCTATCATACTGGCTTTCTGTTATCACCCCATTCTTTTTCATCTGAGAAAGCACCACCCAACGGCGCTTGATACCTCGATCAGGAAAACGATTGGGATTGTAATAAGAGGGGTTTCTGAGCATCCCGATCAGCAGCGCAGATTCTTGGATGTTCAAAGATTCCTGGTCTTTGTTAAAATAAACCTCCGATGCTGCGTGTATCCCATAAGCATTGTTTACAAACTCGGCTTTGTTCAAATACATCGAAATGATTTCCTCTTTGGTGTAGGCGCGCTCGAGTTTGACTGCGGTGATCCATTCCCGCAGTTTGATATAGATTAGCTTGAAAGTTTTTTGAATTTTAGATAAGCCTTTAAAATTGCGGTCGGAGTAAAGCATCTTTGCCAACTGCTGTGTTATGGTAGAACCGCCCCCCCCGCTTTGGTCACTGAGCAATACAGTCCGAACAACCACCCGCCCTACAGCCCGCGCATCAATGCCACAATGATCCCGAAAACGAATATCTTCCGTACTGATGAGGGCGCTCACAAGGTGTGGACTGAGGTCTTCAAAAGGCACAGGGATACGGTTTTCCACAAAATACCGCCCCAATAAGTCGTTGTTGCTGCCCAGCACCTCGCTGGCTACCGCAGAAGACGGGTCTTCCAATTCGCGGAACGAAGGGATGGCCATCATGCTGATAACCAGAAACAAAAACGCCACCGTTCCTATACCGCCCAAAAAAAGTCGCCAGGTCCAGCGTACAATTTTGCGGTAGAGCGGCATCCGCTTTTCTTGCAAAGCGGCTTTTAAGGAAATAAGATGCTGAGGTTCCATAGTTGTAAGCGGGTGAATGGTAGTGAAGTCCTGGCTATGTTGAAAATCAATCCTTTGTTAGAAGGTCCTCTTCTGTTAAAACTTCCTCCTTCGTTAAAACTTCCTCCTTCGTTAAAACTTCGGCGGATAAATCGGCGGATAAATCGGCGGATAAATCGGCGGGTAAATTAGAGAGGTTATTATGCACCCGCCTACGCCAAGGCTTCGGCGGGTAAATGAGCGAAGTTATTGTATACCCGCCTACGCCAAGGCTTCGGCGGGTAAATGAGTGAAGTTATTGTATACCCGCCTACGCCAAGGCTTCGGCGGGTAAATCGGACAAAAGTATGAATGCATTTTGGGAAAAAATATTTTGTGTCAAAAATGGTCTTTGTATTCAGGCAGATTTGAAGGTGGGTAGCCGGGGTTGTGTGTTTGTCTCCGCTGCGCTACGACATGACAACTCAAGATGGGTTGCGACTTGTGTAGATGCCCTGGTTTTTCAAAACCTACGAGGTTTGCAGAAGAAAAGGAACCTTTGAAACCTATCCTTCCCGACCTTAGTCCCATGAAAACATTGCTTCCGGCCATTATCCTCCTTGTGCTTATTGCCTGCTCCTCCCATCCGAAGCAGCCCCTTTTACCCGCATTTTTTTATTGGGAAACGACCCTCAACATTTCCACCGATGAACGGGGGTTTATGGATTCTTTAGGTTGTAAAAAACTGTATATCAAAATATTAGACATTGGGCGAAATGCTGCCACGAGTGAAATTGAACCCTATTCCCTCACCGAAATATCCGACAACCTCGGCTTGGCAGGGCTTGAAATCATCCCCACGGTTTTTATCACCAACGAGGTTTTTCAAAACATTTCGGAAGAAAAAATCGAATGGCTCGCAGGAAAAATCGCGAAATCCTGTGCCCAAGCCCACACGCGAGGGCTGCTCCTCGATTGTGATTGGACAGCGTCCACTCGGGAGGCTTTTTTCCTTTTTTTGAAAAAAATGCGCAGCAAACTTCCGGCAGGCACCCGCCTGGAAGCTACCATTCGGCTGCACCAGTACAAATTCCCCCAACAAACCGGGGTGCCGCCCGTAGATCGTGGCATGCTGATGTTCTATAACACGGGCGACGTAGATGAAGAATCGGAGCAAAATACCATTTTTCACCCCGACGACGCAATAAAATACCTCAACGGCGCTCCAAAAAATTATCCACTTCCCCTGGATCTGGCGCTGCCGCTTTTCTCCTGGGGACTGGTTTTTCGTGAAGGCGAACTCTGGAAAATCGTACCAGGCCCCCTGCCATTGGAGGAAATGCGCCGCAGTAATAAATATGTGGAACACCCTTCTACTGAACTTTTCGCTGCCCACTTGTGGGTACTGAAAGAGGGCACATTCCTCGGTGGCCATTACCTTCGCCCCGGCGACCATTTGAGGGTCTCGGCAACATCGCACGAACTGCTTTTCAAAGCAGCTAGCCTGGCCCAAAAACTTGATCTGGCCGATGATGCCTGTTTGGCTTTTTTCCATCTGGGCATCGCCAGATCGGAGCATTTTTCCGCACAACTGCTTGATAGTGTATGCAAAACCGTACGAAAATGAAATTTTCAATGCTCAAGGGAATGTCCAATGTCCAAGGAAGCGCTGGGCTTGGGATTCATCGCGGTCGAATATTGAAAGGTCGAAGTGGGTGGTCAAGCGCAGCGCCTATTTGGACATTGGACATTCCTTGTTGGAAATTGAACATTCCCTTGGGCGTTTTCACCCTAATTCTTTTCACCTCCTTTACTCCCTACCCGCCACAAAGTCCCTGTGTGCCGCACAGCCAACCATTTTACGGATACACTTTTTTCGACGCTGATTTTGTGGACGCAAGCGCTGCTTACGCGCCCTTTTTCCTGAGGTTTGGCGACTATTACGAACGCAATTACAACCCGGTAGAAATTCAGAAAAAGGAAAATTGCGAGGAATGGGGCGAACGGTTTTGCAGCAAAGCCAAATGGGATGAAGTAGCCGCTGTGATCTATGAATCGGATGAATACGATCTTGCCCGACTGCATGAAGCGACGGGCGATCCCAGCCGGAAAACGCCCTTGCCCTTCCGGTTGGAGGACAACAACTTCGCCTACGTGGTGGCCTACAATGGCTGTGTGGAGGTGACGCGCTACCTCACATTTGCCAAGCGTTGCGAACAACACGTAGTGGCCCGGGGCGACAAATGGACGGCTTCTCAGCGAGATGTCACGGCCATGATGGAACTGATTCGAGAGGGGAAACAGCGATTTGAAGACACCCAATCGCACTTTGTTCGGATGCGGTACGCCTACCAACTGGTGCGCCTGGCACACTACGCGGGTGAGTGGCAAATGACGCTCGACCTCTATAACGAATTGATGCCCAGAGTAGACCGCAAGAAAAAAAGCGTGATTTTTTACTGGACCCTGGGCCATGTGGCGGGTGCGTTGCAGAAATTGGGCAAATACCCCGAGGCAGCTTACCGTTATTCGCTCATTTTCCG
>JBBQSW010000401.1:0-3562 GCA_038213575.1 Chitinophagales bacterium
GGGGAAAATGGAGCTGGAAAGTCAAGTATTGTTAGAGCAATAGCTTTGGCGATTATCGGACCAATGGAAGCCCAAGCGTTACGACTTCCTTTGATAAATTGGATAAAGAAAAACGAAGAATCATCTGATATTTTTCTTACAATTCAACGTGATAATTTTCACGATGGTTATGCTAGTAAAAAAGCACCACTGAAAAGGCCCTTCGATGTATCAGTTAAAATAGAGAAGGAAAATAGTGCCGGAATTGAGATTGGAAAACTGAACGGGAATGACAAACCTAGTACAAATCCTTATGAATACATTTGGAGTGGGAAGCGTGGATGGTTTTCCGCATCATTTGGGCCATTTAGAAGGTTCACAGGTGGAGATAAAGAATGGTCAAAAGTTTACTATTCAAGTCCTCGTGCAGCTGCTCACTTATCTGTATTTGGAGAAGATATCGCACTGACTGAAAGTTTGGATTGGCTTTCTCATATGAAGTTTCAAAGCTTCGAATCGGTAAGCTCGGCGACTGACACTTTGGAGGCTATGAAAATATTTATCAACGATGGGGAACTTTTACCTAAAGGTGTAAAAATGACCGAAGTCTCCTCTGCGGGTGTTTTTTTCAATGATGCCAACGGTTTTGAAGTGGATGTGACTCAAATGAGTGATGGATTTAGGTCGTTGCTCAGTATGATTTTTGAACTGATTCGACAAATGGTTAAAACTTACGGCGAACAGGAGGTTTTCAAAGATATTCTTGCAAATAAACATGCCATTAGCCTGCCAGGCGTAATCCTTATTGACGAAATTGACGCACATCTTCATCCAACCTGGCAAACCCGCATTGGGCATTGGTTCACTAAGTATTTCCCTGGAGTGCAATTTATTGTTACAACCCACAGCCCATTAATTTGCCGAGGTTGTTTGAATGAGGACGGTGAACTTAACGGAAGTATTTGGCGATTGGCAGCTCCAGGCAGCTCAGAATCAAGTGGTCAGCTCGATGAGGTTAGCCGGGATCGATTGCTATTTGGCAATGTGTTAGATGCCTACGGAACGGGAGTATTCGGTACAAATACATCTCGTTCAAAAGAAGGCAACCTGAAAATGAACCGCCTCGCTGAACTCAACGTAAAGTCAAGGATCGGCACCATCTCTGTAAAGGAAGAATCGGAAATGCATGAACTCAAAACCATTTTCCCAACACACGCATGATCCAACTGGACAACACCATTGTTCCCCCTCAGAATGTTCTGGACAAATTAGGGGAATACCAAGCTGATGTGGACGCAAAGCCAACTTTTGAAGCACGTTCCGCCGAAGGCAAGACCAGGTTTTCTGCCCGAAATAAAAGGGGTAACAGCGTCTTCGATGTTGTAAAAAAGAGCCTCACTGAAATGTGTTCAGGAGCCAGGCGATGTGTGTATTGCGAAGACTCCGTGGGCGATGAAGTAGAACACATTTTCCCGAAAGACTTGTATCCTGAAAAAGTATTCCGTTGGGATAATTACGTCTATGCATGTGGCAACTGTAATGGCCCAAAAAACAACAAATTTGCTGTATTCCACGCCAATACAGGTGCATTCCAGACGGTTAATCCGCCACAAGGACAGCCAGCTCAAGAACCTCCTGCTGGTGATCCCGCACTGATCAACCCGCGCTTAGAAGACCCCTTGGCGTTTTGTATGCTAGATTTGGCAGTCACTTTCAAATTTGTCATCATCGCCTCCTCCAATACACGGGAATATCAAAAAGCAGATTACACCTACAATGAAGTGCTGCGCCTGAACCACCAGGAACGTGAATTTCTTCGTCTGGCGCGTGAAGAAGCCTACGGCGACTACAAGGCCAGACTTTCCGAGTATGTTCAACGACGGGAGGCGGGTGCTCCCTTAGCGCGGCTTCAAAAAATGATTGCCCAATTGCAGAAAAAAAATCACCCTACCGTTTGGAAAGAAATGCAGCGCTATCATCAAAAAGGCATACTAAATGGCGTTGATGCCGAACTGGATGCCCTTTTCGCCCAAGCCCCCGAAGCCCTCACCTGGTAACCCACCCCACCCATGCCCACCGCAAAAAAACTAATCGAAGTAGCCCTGCCCATCAAGGAAATATCCGCCGAAAGTGTGCGCGATAAATCCATCCGGCACGGCCACATCAGTACCCTGCACCTGTGGTGGGCGCGCAGGCCACTGCCCGTTTGCCGCGCGGTGGTGTTTGCCAGTCTGGTGCCCGATCCGCTGGATCCGCACTGCCCGCCCGCCTTCCGGGAAGCGGTGGAGCTGCTCCTGGGCCGCGATGAAAATACCAAACAAGACCCCTACCGACCTTATGACGACATTCCCTGGACGCCGCCCGTGGACCCCATGAAAGACAACCTCCGCAACCGCCTCCAAATGTTCATCGGCAAATTTTCCGACCAGTATTGTCTCGATATCAAAGCCGGAAAAATCACCGCTGCCAAAAACCTGCTCTCCGATGCCAGCCTCATCAAGTGGGACAATAAAAACAACGAAACCATCCTCAATAAAGCCCGGAAACTCATCTGGGTAGCGCATTCATCCGCCTTGCCCGCCGTAGCCTTGGCCAAGGCGGGCAAAGCCCTTTCAGCCGCCGATTTATTGGCCGACTACGACACCCACTACGCGGCCATCAAAACCGCCGAAGCCGCCCTCTACACCCTCCCCGACCGCCACCTCCCCTCCCCCGAAGTCACAGCCAAAGAAGCCACCCTCCATCAGGCCATCGAAGCCTTCCTCGACCACATGCCCCGGGTGTTCGACCCCTTCGCCGGCGGCGGTGCCATACCCCTCGAAGCCGCCCGACTCGGCTGCCGCGCCTTTGGCAACGACATCAACCCCGTAGCCCATATCATCCAGAAAGGCAGCCTCGAATTCCCGCAGAAATACGGCAAGCCCATTGCCTATAGCCTCGAAGCCTTTGAAGCCCGATACGGTGCAGAGGCCCTCGAAGTGCAGCGCCGGGAAGGCAAGATTTTTGGCCATCAGGTACAGATTGACAACCGGCTCTCTTTCGATGTGGCCTTTTATGCCAAAAAACTACTCGCAGCAGCAGAAGCGGAGGTTGGGCAGTACTACCCCGCTGATGAAAAAGGCAACAAGCCTATTGCGTATTACTGGGCGCGAGTGGGCACCTGCTCTAACCCTTCCTGCCGGGCAGAGGTGCCGCTTTTGAAGGGGTTTTATCTTGTAAATACTCCAACAAAGCAAGTTTACCTAAATCCAATAATAGAAGGGAAAAAAATCGATTTTGAAATTAAAAAAGGGAAATGTGACGAAAAAGGTTGGATGGATAAATCTGCATTAAAATGCCCAATTTGTGGTGGTGTGACTGATGCAGAATCAATTAGAGATCAAGTTAGTTCTAGACAAATTACAGAAAGAATGTTGGCAGTAATCTATGTTACTGAAAACGAAGGAAAATCCTATCGGCAGCCAACTTCAACAGAATTGACAGCTGTAAATTATTTGCCTGATACTGACAGTCCAAAAGAGAAACTTCCTAATGTAACAAGGCTAACCGGCGGGTTTATTGTTGCTTGGGGCTATTCCGAATG
>JBBQSW010000402.1:0-3557 GCA_038213575.1 Chitinophagales bacterium
GGTCAAGCGGCCAATTGACCACGTGACCGCCCCGGCAATACCGCGAACCCACCGCCACATCAGCCCCTTCGTCACGGCATTTGGCGAGGAGGCGTGGCAGGTCGTCGGGATTATGTGAAAAATCCGCGTCCATCTCAAAAAAGTATTCGTAGTCGCGCTCCAGCCCCCAACGGAAGCCTGCGATGTACGCCGTGCCAAGACCCAGTTTACCGCTGCGTTCAAGCAGGTGAAGCCGTCCGGCAAACTCGTGGGCCTGCAGGTCGCGCACAATCTGCCCTGTGCCATCGGGCGAACCATCGTCCACAATGAGCACGTGAAACTCCTCGGATTGCGACAGTGCGGCCCGCACAATGGCCTCCACGTTTTCTTTTTCGTTGTAGGTCGGGATAATGACTATGCTCGCCATCGGCGTAAATGGGTGATTGGTGGACTAGTGATTGGTGGACTGGTGATTGGTGGACTGGTGATTGGTGGATTGGTGATTGGTGGATTGGCCGTGTAAGCCAAAGACAACCCTCCCAATTCTAAATACTTACATCGTTGCAGCCACAGCAAACGCTGCTATGGAGATGATGAGGCCGAACATAAAAATATTATAACAAGCACTGAGGTACTTGTATTTTTTAGCCAGTACGATGCCGAGAAAATAGAGGTCGCGGCTCATGGAACTGTAAAGAAATTCAGGGTCTGTAAGCATTTCGTTCACGCCCCATTGGAAATCCTCGAGTGCCATGTTGTAGAAATTGCCAAAAAAAAGCAAATTCGCTTTTCGTTGTTTGATGGCTTCTCTGGTCACTTTTCCTTCGGTAATTTTGGGTCGAGTGGCAAGGGTAGCAAATACCATAGAGCCCAGGCAGGTGGCCGTAAGCAGGATGGTAGGAATTATTATTTTCCAAGACGCACCGTCCTGAAGTTTGGGCAGTAGATTGGAAACCAGCAAAGTGATAACAATGGCATTGACCGAAAGCATAAGGTTCGCTTTACTGTCGGCCATAGCACTGAGGTTGGTGTGGGTACGGTAGGTAGTGCGGTACATGGTTTCCACACCCCGCCCAAAGCGGGCCGATTTTATTTCGTTTTCGGTCTCTTTGAGTACTTTTTTGAGGTCGCCAGTTTTTTCCTTTTCTTCGAGCAGGCTTATTTCGTCCACCGTAGCGGCGAGGTATGGGTTGAGCCGGCGTTTTTGTTTGAGGAGTAGCTGGATGTGCTTGGCTTTGCGCTTGTTGAAAAGTTCTTGTGCTACCACCGTGTGGTATTCATGGGTGAGCATGAAATTGATTTCAAAATCCACCCAATCTTGGTCGCTCATCACTTTTTTGCGGTTGAGCACAAATTCTTGGCGCAAGCGACTTGTTCTGTCCCAATAAATTTCCATGCCTAGGTGGCTTAGGTCGGCATCACCGATGATCTGGCCCAGCAAGGATTCGGGTTTTTGCGGCACTTTGGTGGCTCTGATGCAGTTTTGCACCTCGACAATTTGTTCGGCAGGAATTTTCCCTTCCAAAAACTTTGCAACATTCGCACAACTGCGTTCTTCATGATCGGCAGGCCCATCGGCATAACCCGTGTCATGAAACCATGTGGCGAGCAATACCGTTAGCATATCTTGAGGATCCAGACGGAATCCTTCGCCAATGGTTTTGGTGGCAGCCACCGTTTGGATGGTGTGCCCTAAGTCGTGAAAAACGTATTCAGAGGAGATATTTTGCGCAAAAAAATCGTTGATGTGCGCTTCCACCTCATTCAGCAATTGCTCAGCAGGAGTCATGTATTGAAATTGTAAGCGGCAAAGGTAGGATAATGTGATTGTCAGAGGAATGGGATATTTCAAACATTGACAGAATTGACAATAAAGGGACTTTCCCGAACCTCAGACCCCACTGTTGGCAACCTGTGGAAAAAACGGGGATAACTTCTCGGCCCATTGTTCCACGCCGCGTTTCACGCCAACCTACCTTTGCCGCCGTTGTACCACAAGGTGCGGCTTCAAACGCTCGAAATATCATGCTAAAAGACATGGGCAAAGTAATTACGATTGCCAACCAAAAAGGTGGAGTCGGCAAAACCACTACCGCCATCAATCTTGCCGCTTCGCTCGCCATCTTGGAGAAAAAAGTGTTGCTCATTGATGCCGACCCACAGGCAAACGCATCCTCTGGCGTTGGCCAAGCGGATACAACCGAAATGGTGAGTCTGTACGATTGCCTGGTTCACGGCACAGATCCTCGTGAGGCCATCCTTCAAACGGAAACACCCAACCTCTTCCTCCTACCTTCAAACATTGACCTCGTAGGGGCGGAGATCGAACTGGTGAACAAACCCAACCGCGAATATATACTACGCGGCGTGGTCGGAGAACTCCGCAATGATTACGATTACATTTTCATTGACTGCCTGCCTTCCCTCGGCCTTATCACCGTAAATGCTCTGGTAGCCGCCGACACCGTGCTCATCCCCGTTCAATGTGAGATGTTCTCCTTCGAAGGGCTGGCAAAACTGAAAAACACAATTGACCTTATCCGCCAAGGCTACAACCCCAACCTGCAAGTAGAAGGCCTGCTCATTTCCATGTATGATGGCCGCCTTCGCCTTGCCAACGCCATCGTGGAAGAAGTGCGCAGCAGCGCCACCGACTATGTTTTTGAAACCATTATCCACCGCAACAGCCGCGTGGCCGAAGCCCCCATGTCGCATACGCCCGTGGCTCTTTACGACGTGACGAGCAAAGGCGCCGTCAATTTTTTCAACCTTGCAGAGGAATTCCTGAGGAGGAATTAGGCCGCTAGGGGAGTTTTTTTCTTGGGGTGGGGGTTGCTACGCGTTTGGCTTCGTCAAACTTGCAGCAACCCCCACCCCCAGGGCAAACGCATGAAGTTAGTACTGACCTCGGAGAGGTCTAACGTTTGTTGAAATAACCGGTTTTTCGCGACCAAAAGACCTCGGAGAGGTCTAACATTTGCGTGTTGGAGGGCATATTACAAACGTTAGACCTCTCTGAGGTCAAAAACACGCACAAATGGAACAATTTCTACAAACGTTAGACCTCTCCGAGGTCAGTTCTGGCCTTCATGCGTCTGCCCTAACCCCCACCCCAAGAAAAAAACTTACAGGAACACTTAACCAACAAATAACTTGGCACAAAGACAGATTTGTCTGTTGTTTTCGACCACATCGTATCACCTAACCTACAGCCTTCTTTTTGATGGTGGGGGATGAGTTTCGAGGTTTTCGGAGAAAACCCAGAAACTTATCCCCGCTGCCAAAAAGCAGATTTACGCAACCATGGCAAAAGCAAAATTCAATACAGGCGGCATCAAAGCCTTGCTCGGCAATCCAAAACAGTTGGAAAAAGCCGTACAAGAAAATCCAGAGCAAGTGGTGCGCGAACTCGCCACTACCGTAGCCCTGCTCCCGGTGGCTCATATCAAGAACAATGCCGGGCAACCCCGCAAAAACTTCAGCAAGGAGTCGCTCGAAGAGCTTGCTGCCAGCATCCGCGCCCACGGAATCATTCAGCCGATTACCGTGCGCCGCATCCACGACAAAGAATACCAGAT
>JBBQSW010000403.1:0-3544 GCA_038213575.1 Chitinophagales bacterium
TCACGGCCAACCGTTTTTTACGGGGGATGGTGCGCCTAATTGTAGGGGCCTGTGTGCAAGTGGGCAGAGGGCAGTTGCAGGTGGCGGATGTGAAAACGGCTTTGGAGGAGCAAAAACCGTTGAAAAAAAGCCTGAGTGCGCCGCCTCAGGGGTTATTCTTGACAGATGTAAAGTATCCATTCTAATTCTGAAAGCCGGGACTAAGTTTGTCAAAAAAACCTTATTTTTGCACTAAGGAACGGGTGAATGATAACTTGTTCCTAAAATAGAAAGTTATGACTGTTTCCGAAGCTTTTGGTGATGTAGCAGATATCCTTGCACGGCTCAACCCTGCTCAAGTTCTCAAACTTCATGCTCCTTCAGCCATGGCCGAGCGGGTAGAAAAACTAGTGAATACTGCCGAATATCTCAAGAATTCCTTTTTCTCCCTTTTCAGATTGACCATATTGCAAGCTTAAAACACGGCGGTGGGGACGAGCCTGAAAACCTTGCATACGCCTGTCCTCACTGCAACCAGTATTAGGGTACTGACATGAGCACTTTTTTAGAATCCTATCAAGACATTGTTGCCCTTTTCAATCCTCGTATTCCTATTTGGGCAGAACATTTTGCGGTAGATCATGGAGAAATTTTGCCAAAATCAAGAATTGGTGAAGCCACTATAAAAACACTTCATCTCAATGATCCCGAAAGGCTCATACACCGGAGATTGCTAATGGAAGATGACCTTTACCCATGAATCACCGTTTTTCTAACTTTGCCCCATGACCTTTTCCTCCAAACTCATCGAAAAAGCCGTTGAGGCATTCGCATCACTACCTGGCATTGGGCGAAAAACAGCCCTGCGGCTCGTGCTCCACATGCTCAAACAAGACAAATTGGCCACCGAACAATTCGCTACAGCCCTTACGGCCATGCGCGAGGGCATTCGCGCGTGCCGTCAATGCCATAACCTCTCAGACGACGAACTGTGCCAAATCTGCACCGACCCGCGTCGAGACCGTTCGCTGGTATGTGTAGTGGAAAACATCCGCGACCTGATGGCGATTGAAGACACGAGCCAATTCCGTGGTCTTTATCATGTGCTGGGAGGCATCATCTCGCCCATAGAAGGCATTGGCCCCGCTGATTTGAATATTGAATCGCTGGAAGTCCGGGCAAAACAAGGTGAAATACGGGAGGCTATTATGGCCATCAGCCCGACGATTGAAGGGGAAACAACTATTTTTTACATTTCCAAAAAGCTGCAGCCCTTGGGGGTCCAAGTGAGTGCCATTGCGCGTGGGGTATCGTTTGGCGGAGATCTGGAATATGCGGATGAGCTCACTTTGGGGCGCAGCATCGTTACGCGCACGCCTTATTCGGGACGTTAGACGGTGGACTTTAGATTGTTGGACGTTGGACCATGGACGTTGGAGGGTAAGAAAAAGGATGAGACCTATCCAAACTACGCCGAGTATTATGTCCAACATCCGACTTCATTTTCTGCCACCAAATTGTACTTTTGCCCGCCGAATTTTTCCCAGAACCGATCTTTTTGACTTTGAATGGAAAACGGTTTTGCCGTTGACGATTCTATGATCTTCAACCAGGCAAAGTCCAAAATCCAACAGTCCAACGTTTTATACATGAAGCAATCCACCATTCAAAACCCGGTCTCCATTAGTGGGGTGGGCCTGCACACGGGCCGAAACGTGACGCTGACATTTAAACCTGCCGAAGCCAATCATGGCTTCCGCTTCCAGCGTGTGGACCTGCCGGACCAACCCGTTATTCCTGCGGACGTGAAGCTCGTTTTTTCTACCAACCGGGGCACTACACTTAAAACCGGTGAAGCGCAGGTCTCCACGGTTGAGCATGTGCTCTCTGCGCTCATGGGCTTGGGATATGACAATGTGCTGCTCGAAATAGACGGCCCCGAAATGCCCATCATGAACGGCACTTCGATGCCTTTTGTGGAGGCCCTACAGAAGGCCGGGCGCTTGGAATTGGCCGCCGAACGGGAGTATTTCGAAATAACGGAACCCATTTCATATAAAGACGAAGTAACCGGGACGGAATTGCTGGCCCTGCCCTCTGACCATTTTGAGGTGACGGCCATGATAGATTTTAATTCTAGCGTGCTGGGCCCGCAGTTCGCTGCATTGCACAATCTGACCGATTATACTGCTGAAATTGCCCCCTGCCGCACCTTTGTCTTTTTGCACGAATTGGAAAAACTGCTCGACCTCGGCTTGGTTAAGGGGGGCGATTTGGATAACGCCATTGTCATCGCCGACCGGCGCATGGATCAGGACGAGTTGGATAGTTTGGCCAAAAAAATGGGCAAACCCAGCATCAAAGTGGAAACGGAGGGTGTTCTGAACACGGTGAAACTCCACTTCCCAAACGAGCCGGCCCGGCACAAACTGCTGGATGTAATCGGCGACTTGGCATTGATTGGCAAGCATATCCGAGGCAAAATTGTGGCTACCAAGCCTGGCCATACGGCCAATATTGAATTCGCCAAAATTCTCAAAAAACACCTCATCGAAAAGCGGAGGCTCATCGGGATTCCAAAGTATGAGCCCGAAAAAGAAGCCGTGCTCGATGTGAATGCCATCATGCAAATCTTGCCGCACCGTTACCCTTTCTTAATGTTGGACAAGATCATCGAGCTCAGCGAAACACATATCGTGGGGGTAAAGAACATAACCATGAACGAGGCTCTATTTCAGGGGCACTTCCCGAACAACCCTGTGTTTCCGGGTGTTTTGCAGATTGAAGCATTGGCCCAAACGGGCGGTATCCTCGCGCTGCACAGTGTGCCGGACAAAGGCAATTGGGATACTTATTTTCTCAAAATTGACAATACAAAGTTTAAAGCGAAGGTGATGCCAGGTGACACATTGATACTCAAAATGGAACTCCTCGAACCCATACGGCGTGGCATCGTACACATGCAAGGAACAGCTTACGTTGGGAGCAAAATCGTTTCGGAAGGAGAATTGACCGCACAGGTTGTGCGCCGGAGCAAAGAAACTCCCGCAGGAGCTTGAACACCTTTAACCGCTGACACCTTTTTATCCGCCCATTTATCCGCCGAAGTTTTAACCTGGGTGGAATCTCTGGCGGGAGCAGGTAAATCGGGAAAACACATTCTAAAGCAGTGACCTATACTGACGGCTTTCGCGATGTACACCCAAACGCCCGTATCGGCAACAACGTACACATCGGCAATTTCACCACGATTGAAGAAGATGTCTCCATTGGCGACAACTGCTGGATTGCCCCCAACGTCACTATTATGAATGGTGCACGCCTCGGTGAGCACTGCCGAATTTATCCAGGATCGGTACTGAGTGCTCCACCCCAAACAAAGGGCCTTTTGGAAGAAGCGGCCGAACTAGAAATTGGCAGCGGTACCATCATCCGCGAATGTTGCACCCTCAACCGTGGCAACCTCGCCTTTGAAGGCAAAACCACCATTGGTGAAAATTGCCTTGTAATGGCGTACGTCCACATCGCACACGATTGTCATATCGGACACGACACGGTGCTTGCG
>JBBQSW010000404.1:0-3520 GCA_038213575.1 Chitinophagales bacterium
AGGGGTGCCTGTGGCTACCGTGGCACTCAATGCTGCCCGAAACGCGGGTATTTTGGCGGCGCAAATGCTTGCTACCAGCGACCCAGCACTTTTGCAGCGCATTATTCAGTTCAAGAAGGCCCTGGAAATGAAGGTGCTAGAAAAGGCACAGGCCATGGCATCCAGGTGACACCTCCTCCTTCGTCGGAGATGTCACCTAGGTTATCTTGTCTACCAATCACCAATCACCAGTCCACCAATCACCAGCCCATGTCGCAAAAACATCGCCGCCGAAAGATTTTGAAGAAGGGCTTGCCGCCCGGGTCGCTCGTGTACACCGGGCATCAACAGGTTTCGCCGGCCAAGGTGATCAGCATTGCTTATAGCGACACGCTTTTCGAAGAAAAACAGGGCTATATCGCAAATTTTGTTTTAAGGAAAAGCGGCGTCTTGTGGACCGACGTGTGTGGCCTGACCGATACAAAACTTATCGAACAAATTGGCACTGACCACCAAATCCACCCGCTTGCACTCGAAGACGTGCTCGACACACAGCAGCGCTCCAAACTGGAAGAGTTTGACAACGGGCTGTTTTTTATCGTGCACCATTTAAAGGTTGACAGCGTCGCGCTCGAAATTCACAGCGAGCAAATTGCACTTTTTGCTGGGAAAAACTTCCTCGTTTCGTTTCAGGAAGACCCTGATGATACGCTTGCCCCGGTGCGCAATCGTTGTCACGAGGGAGTCGGGCGACTGCGAAAAAAAGGCTCTGATTACCTGGCTTATGCGCTGCTCGACTTGGTGGTGGACAGTTACTATTCCGTACTGGATGATCTAGAAACACAGGCATTGGAAGTAGAAACCAGTCTTCACAGCAACGGAGCACTTCAAACGACCAAAGCGCGGATGTTTGCCCTAAAAAGGGTCTTCAATGAATTTCGCCACCGCATACTTCCCCTCCGGGAGGCCGTCACCCGACTCTACCGAACGGAGAGCGATCTGGTAGATGAAAGCAGTCGGCTTTATCTTCGTGACTTGGTGGATCATGTTGCGCAAATCCTCGACGGCATTGACATTCAACGCGATATGCTCTCCAACCTCGAAGCGCTTTTTCAGGCAGAAGCCGCCAACCGCCTGAACAACGTGATGCGTCTATTGACTGTGATCAGCACTATCTTTATCCCGCTGTCTTTCATCGCCGGCATTTACGGCATGAACTTCGACAATATGCCCGAACTCCATTGGCATTACGGCTACTTCGTTATTTTGGGCGGGATGTTTTGTGCTATGGTGGGCATGTTGATTTATTTCAGGAAAAAGCGTTGGATATAGGCAGGTATCCAAATCAATTAGTATACTCGCCATTCCAAAATCTCTACATCATGGTCAGAATTGTCACCGGCTTCCTATTCCTATTGGCTGCAACGCCCATTTTTGCCCAAGAGCCTTTGAAAGAAGATCTCGATCCTTGCGGCACACGCGGCGTATCAGATTGGTTGCGCGAATACCGCTTTCGTCCACCCGTTTCCGACCGTTCGGAAGACACGCTTTGGGTGGCCCTGCAACCTCACTTGTTGGCAAAAGACAATGGCACAGGCAGGCTTGCCACCGAATTGTTCCTCAACTCCTTTTGCCAACTGAACGAGGACTTTGCGGCATCCAACATTCAGTTTTATATCAAAAATGATTGGAATCTACTAAACGAAACGGATTGGCACACCCACGGTACCATTCCACAAGGCATCGAAATGATGTTGACCAACAATGTGCCCGACGCGCTCAATACCTATTTTGTAGGCGACCCGGCAGGCAACTGTGGCTACAACCTTCCCTACGCCGGCGTGGCCATTGCGCACAACTGCTCTGGCGCTGACGACCACACCTGGTCGCATGAAGTGGGCCATGCGCTCTCGCTGCCACATCCATTTATCGGATGGGAGGGCAAGACCTACAATTTCAATAATCCCACGCCCACTTTGCTGACGTACGATTACACTTATTTCCACGACACGCTTGATACCCCACCCACACCACTGGATACGGCATTGGTAGAATTGGTAGACGGCAGCAATTGCGCCCAAGCCGCCGACTTGCTCTGCGATACGAAACCCGATTACCTTAGTTACCGTTGGGATTGCAATGCGCAAGGCATGAGTCCCAACAAGCAAAAAGACCCTACTGGGGCGGAGTTTTATTCCGATGCTACTTTGTTTATGTCTTATGCCTTTGACCATTGCCAAAACCGATTTACCCCTGAAGAAATCGCCGTGATGCGCGCCACCCTGCTCACTGAAAAAGCCAACTGGCTCACGCCCGCCAGACTTGAGCAATCCATTGACGCACAAGCTGTTGCCGTAGAGCCTGTGCAAGACGAGATCGTGCCGGTCGAAGGCGCTTTTTTCAATTGGCATTCAACGCCCAACGCCACACACTACCTTGTGCAAGCATCCCGTTTTATCGGTTTTTCTTTCAAACAAGTGAATATGGTAACAACAGACACCTTCCTTACTGCTGGACTACTTTCGCCTAATTTGAAGTATTATTGGCGTATACGCCCCTTCAACAACTGGCATACCTGCGCTCCATTCAGCGAGTCGTTTACCTTCAAGACCGCGCCCCTTAGCGCGGCTTCCGAACCCGATGCCGATGGATGGCGCTGCTACCCTTCGTTGCTTTCTGAGGGGACGCCACTCACGCTTGAAATCCCTGTCGCGTGGCGCGGCGAAGAAGCTCAATATAGCGTGTTTGATGCGGCGGGGCGTTTGGTGTGGCAATCTCAAATAAGCCTCAACGCCGACCGTATAAAAGTGGAAATACCCTCAGCCCAATGGTCGAAAGGGGTGTACCGATTTGTGCTAATAAGTGAAAAGGGGGCCAAGTGGTGTTCTCTGGTGCGGGCGTAATACAACGCTTTTCATAATCTCTTACTTCAACTTAACATGTCGCGCATGCGCTTCATCAATGGAATGAGATTGCTGCAAAGTTTCTTCCTTCTTTGTAAAATCACTTAGCTTGCTATAATATTTTTTAATCACTTTCAATTCATCTTCCGTCAAACTTTCTACATCCACCAATCGGTTGCTGGCAGATTCATGTGCAGCCACCAATTCGTTTAATTTTAATTGAATGGCAAGCGAATCTTTATTCTGCGCTTTCTGAATTAAAAAAACCATCAGGAAGGTAACGATGGTAGTGCCTGTATTAATTACCAATTGCCAGGTTTCAGAAAAGTCAAATACAGGTCCGGTGATTGCCCATATCAGCACTACGCTGAATGCAATGATAAATGCGGGCGTACTGCCAGTTGCTTTGGTAACTTTTAATGCAAATTTTTCAAAGTAACCTGTTTCTGATTTTGTGTTTTTCTTTTCCATTTTTTTGATTTTAATTTTTTTTAAGTACTTATGAAAGGGCCTTAGGAACGCGGGTGGTATAAATGTAAAAATTTGGGGGGCGTATTTTTTCCCTCTCATAGTTTCTCGTCGAATTTTTTTTTAAACTAAAACACCACCAACCCGCGCAACAAAAACCAAAACCACAC
>JBBQSW010000405.1:0-3519 GCA_038213575.1 Chitinophagales bacterium
GCGGGGTGTTGATGCAAAGCATTCGGGTGCGCGGAGTGATGAGTTTGGCCACGGCGTCCCAGTCCACCTGATAATCGGGTGCAGATAAGGCATGCACTACGGGAATGCCGCCCACGGTTTCCACGGAAGGGCGATAAGAATCATAGCAAGGTTCGAGCAAAATAACCTCGTCGCCCGAACGCACAAAGGCTGCGATGGCGCAGAAAATGGCTTGTGTTCCGCCAGCGGTTACGGTAATTTCTGTGTCAGGGTTCACCTTTGCGCCGTATATCCGCTCTATTTTTTCGGCGATGCGTTCGCGCAGCGGCATAATCCCAGGCATGGGAGCGTATTGATTGGCACCGCTTGCCATGTACTTTGTTACGAGTTGTTGCAGCCGCTCCGAAGGGTTGAAATTGGGGAAACCCTGCGAAAGGTTGATGGCCCCGACCTGATTGGCCAGACCCGACATGATGGTGAAAATGGTGGTGCCGACGTTGGGAAGTTTGGATTCGATGCGCATGGTGCAAACGTACTTGGTTTGGGGGGAAATTCAGGAATCTGCGCAAATGTTGATTCCAGAATTTTCTATGTGCGGAGTGTTTTAAACACTCCCCGCTTCCTCAATCCAAAGCGCGATTCAAAAATTGGTCTAAAGGGTTCAAGGCTTTAAAAACGCGGCCGCAATGATCCAGAAAATCAGAGGACACTACCTGTTTATCCGTAGGTTTATGGGTGGCCAGAAAACTTTTGTGCTTGAGCCATTCAATGGCCGGGTGGTCTGCGGGGTAATCCGCAGGCGTTTTTTTCAGTTTATCGCCCTCTATTTCCCCGAAATATTGTTTGAAATCCGGGTTGTTCAGAATGCCTTCAAATTCCCCAAGATTGTAGCTGATTTCTTGTCGAATGGCTTTAAGCCACGGACTTTCAGGAACATACGCGCCGCCAGCCAACATGGAAGCCCCCGGCTCGATATGGATGTAATAGCCCGCTCGGGTATGTATCTCGGATCTTTTAGCCGCCGCGCTCACATGTGCCCCAAAATGACTTTTGTAGGGCGTCTTATCCGCCGAAAACCGCACATCCCGATAAATGCGGAACACACAGTCCTTGGCGGTAAAATGCGCTACGGATGGGTCGAAGGAGGCAATACGGGCTATGAGTCCATCCACAAATTGCTCAAACTCCTTTTTTGCGACTTCGTAGCGGGGTTTATTGGCCGTGAACCATTCTTTGTTGTTGTTCTCCTTGAGTTCGGCGAGAAATTGCAGGGTGGATGGGCTGATGGTTTGCATGAAAAAAGATTTAGGTGCAAGATATGGCCAATTCGTATTCAATTTCGTCGTCTTCTTTATCCGCTATTTTGACGAACCCAAGTCTTTCAAGCAGTCTAATGGCTGGTGCATTATCTCGGGAAGTGACGGCGAAAATGCGTTTCAGCCCAATGCCGTTTACCCCAAAGTCGATAGCCAATTGGAGGTTCATGGTTTAAAAATTAATAGTCCACAAAATTACTTATTGCATACAAGGGGAGCGATTTGATGTCCTCGTATTCGGAAAAATTTTCCAACGAAAAGCGATAGCCAAAAGGTTTGCTTTTCTCTTTCAAAAACTGCCGAAGGCTTTGCATACTGCCTTTCCCGGATGATTTCACCTCGATTGGCAGGAGCTCCGCGCCTTTTTGAACCACATAGTCCACCTCGGCATTGGCAGTAGACGATTCTCTGTGCCAGTAAAACAAGGCAGGTTGCGAATACGGCGACCCATATTTCAGGTATTCCAGCCCCCAAAATTGCTCAGCAATCACGCCTTTGTTGATGAGTGTGGCGGCAGGGTCGAACAGGAAGTCAGCCATATTTAAACCTAATATTCTTTGAAAAATGCCCGTGTCTAGCAGCATCATCTTTCTTTTTTTTGGGTCAATTTCAGCACCTGGAGGTATCCCATTCGCAGCGGTGTGCGTCACAGGTAGCACAAGGCCCGCCATAATGAGTAAGTCAAGTGCTTCCTTGATTTGCCCATGATTGGAGGCCGACGAAGCTTTGATATAAACAAATTTTCCTCCAGTCTGAAGAACCACTGATTCCATAACTTCGGTAAGGCGGGCGGGCGGAACCTTACTTTTGTATTTTGTAAAATCAGCCTTGAGCGCTATGATCAAGTCGTCTAAAACACGCTGAGAATCTATTAGTTGGCGCGTTTTTACATATTTCGCCACAGCCTCTGGCATCCCGCCCGTCAACAAGAATGTCTTTAGGTAGCCGAGGGTCTTTTGATGCAAAAGATCGGGCAATGGATTTTGAAAACTGGCATTTCGCTTGGCTTCGAGCAGGAACTCTTCGTCTAATGCGATCAAAAATTCATCAAACGAAAAGGGATAAGCAAACAATGATCTCACGCGCCCCACACCGTATGAAGGCAGCGCTTGAAGGGCAAATTCAAGTAACGAACCAGCCGCTATCAGGTGTAAAGCTGGCATTTTTTCATAAAAAAAACGCAGCGACGAAATAGCGGGAGGGCAAGCCTGGATTTCATCAAAAAACAACAGCGTCTTGCCCGGTATTATAGGCTTCCCAAAAAAAATGGAGAGATTTTCAATAATCCGTTCTGGGTTGAGGTCTGTATTGAAAAGGGATTTTACATTAGGGAGCTCTTCAAAATTGACCTCCACAAAATGTTCGAATTGGGTAGCCAACTGACGCACCGACGACGACTTGCCAACCTGCCGTGCACCACGCATTAGGATCGGTTTACGATCAGCCTCTGCCTTCCATTCCATTAAATATTTGTCAATCAGTCTCTTATGATACATTTTTGCATTTTTTGTATGCAAAAATACAATACATTTTTAATTTTTTGCGCCCTAAAAAACCAAATTATTTAAAAAAAAGGCATCAAAAGCCACCAGAATTAACCGTTTCAACTTTTCTTTTTACTGGATTTTGCTTTTGGATTGTACTTCAAACATTGCTCCACCCAAAAGCCCAAGTCGCAGTAGCTTTCATAACCCTCAAAGCATCTTGTCGTCCACCATAAAGCAGTCGCCTCCAAACATTTTTTTGTGCCCGAAAGCCACGTTTTTTGCTGTGAGCAAGTCGGCGATGCGTTCAGCAGTGAAGTGGTTGTCCATGTTATTTTTCTTCTAAATTAGTGTCAAAAATCAAGCTGCCTCACTTAGGAACGGTGTCAAAATAACTTCCCAATTTCAGGCCAATTGTTTTGACACCGTTCCTTTTTACCTGTTGCGAAGAAATTTCTCCCGACACCTGCCTGCAGGCAAGTTAGACATTTTATTGCTCCTCAATCTTCAAATGAAACTTCCCTTCCGTGAGCGCAATGCTATCCGGTAGAAATGAATAGCCAGAAGGCCCTTCCAGAAAGGTTTGAAAACGACCTTCTACAATATGGGTGACAGAATCGTAGCGAAGGATTTCGAGGTATTGATTCGCTCGGGTAGTATCCACATTATAGAAGTTGAGCAATTGGTCAAGGTCTAAATTAATACTTAACCCTGCCTGTGGAATATTGTTATTACCATTC
>JBBQSW010000406.1:0-3513 GCA_038213575.1 Chitinophagales bacterium
CGTTTCTGATCATGATTGGGGTAGCACTCATCGGCGAAGGGCTTGGGTTCCATATTCCAAAGGGCTACATTTATTTTTCCATGGCCTTTTCTGTGGGGGTGGAATTCATCAACATTCGACTCAAGAGTCGTTCCGTATCCACCTGAAAATTTGCTATTGAATGCGTTTTTGCCATAGTTTGTGGGTTCATTCAATCACTTTCGGCGAGTCGAATTACCTTTCGCCTCGCCGAATTTTTTAGTCTAATGAAAAGGATTTTGTCAAAATACATCAATTCTGGGCTTTCCATTATCACATGCGTTTTGCTCTGCATCACGCTTTTACCCACCGAAGCCCAAGCGCAGGCAGGTCAATCGCCCAAAACCATCACGCTTGACGACTGCTTCACGTTTTTCAAATTCTTCCCTCAAACTGGCGGAAATTTCCAATACCTCCAAGATGGGGCACATTACGTCCAAGCCGACCACGACGGAGTCTTGCACTGCCACGATGTGCGGGATGAAACATTTGACTCTACCATCACGCTCAAGCTCCCCGATAGAGCCAAGGGATTTGATCAATTCGAGTTCAGTGAAGACGAGACCAAACTTTTGGTTCGCACCGAAACGGAACCCGTTTATCGTCATTCCGTACTCGCCAATTATTTCGTGTACGATTTCAAAAGCAACTCGGCTGAACCCGTTTATGACAAGGGCAAACAGCAGTTTGTAGCCCTTTCACCCGATGGCAATAATGTGGCTTTTGTTTTTGAAAACAACCTGTATGTCAAGGACTTAACCACAAAACAGATCTTGCAAGTAACCCGAGACGGCGAACCAAACAAAATCATCAACGGTCTGCCTGACTGGGTGTATGAGGAGGAGTTCAGCCCCGTAGATGGCAACGGCATGGTGGCCACACGATGGAGCCCCGATGGCAGCAAATTGGCTTTCATTCGCTTCGACGAAACGGCCGTGCCAGAAATGCCCCTCACCTGGTATGAAGGCGGGGCATATCCACACCGAAGCAGTTTCAAATACCCAAAAGTGGGGGAGGCCAATGCTACGGTAAGTGTCCACCTCTTCGATCTGACCACCCGAGACATGGTGGGTAAATTAATGGGCCTTGAATCGGACGATTATTGCCCACGTCTAAATTGGACCTTTGACAATCAATTGGTCATAACTCGCCTAAATCGCCGACAAGACACCCTGGATTTGCTCGTGGCTTTGCCTGATCGAACGATTTATGTGCAAGAAGACCAGACAAATTGGATTCCTACCCGCTTGCTATTAGAAGAAACTGACCCGGCGTATGTGGAAATCGAATCGGAGAACAAGCTGGTTTTTTTGAAAAACAATCGCCATTTTTTGTGGATGAACGAGCGGAGCGGTTGGCAGCATATTTATCGCTACCCTATGAATCAGACTGCTGCCGAAAGCCCCATTGCACTGACCAAAGGGAGTTTCGACGTGACCGCTTTTTATGGTGTGGACGAAAAAAATGGCAAATTTTATTTCCAGGCTGCGACGCCAACACCGCTTGATCGCCAAATTTGGGAAGGCGACTTGAACGGCGGCGACGCTCGCTTGCTCACTGCGCCAAGTGGAACCCACGAAGCGGCATTCAGCCCTAAATTTGACTATTTCACCCATATTTGGTCCAACGCCAACACGCCACCCGTAGTCAATATTTGCGACCGAAACGACGATACCCTGCGCGTGCTCAACAAGAACGAGCGGGTACGAAAGCTCCGGAAAGACTACGGTTTTGTTCAAAAGGAATTCTTTCAGTTTCCACTGGCAGACGGGACGGTTTTAAATGGATGGATGTTGCGGCCAGCGGTGCTGGATACGCTTAAAAGATATCCCATTTTGTTTGACAATTATGGCGGCCCAAACTCCCAAACCGTTCAAAACCAATACGATGGCTACATGGGCAGTTGGCATCAAATGTTGGTACAAAAGGGCTATGTCGTGGTCAGCGTAGACAATCGCGGCACAGGAGCACGGGGGCGCGATTTCAGAAAATGCACCCAACTCCAACTCGGAAAACTCGAAACCGAGGATCAAATCGCTGCCGCCCGCTACCTCGGTTCGCAGCCTTGGGCCGACCCAAATCGGATCGGTATTTGGGGCTGGAGTTTTGGCGGCTACCTCAGCACTTCCTGTATTTTAAAAGGTGCAGATGTGTTCAAAATGGCGATGGCCGTCGCGCCTGTGGTCAATTGGAAATGGTATGATTCGGCTTATACAGAACGATACATGCACACCACAACCGACAATGCTAAAGGATATGAAGACAACTCACCCCTCAATTTTGCAAACCGATTGCGTGGCGACAATTACCTGATCTGCCACGGCATGGCCGATGATAACGTGCATTGGCAACAAACGGTGGAAATGATCAACGCGCTCATCAAAGCCAACAAACAGTTCGAGACTTATTACTACCCAAATCGCAATCATGGGATTTATGGGGAGAACGCTACGAAGCACTTGTTTACGAAGTTGACGAGTTTTGTTTTGGAGAAACTTTGAGGTGGTTACCTCCAAAACACATCCCAAGCAAACCTCGCCACAATCCCCGCCACCACCACGATAAAAACCTGGCGAATGAACGCATTGCCCCGCAACACTGCCATTCGGCTTCCCAGGTACGAACCGGCTACATTGCAGGCCATCATAGGCAGTGCGAGGTGAAATAGGATGTATTTATTCATCAGAAAAAAAATGAGCGAGGAGACATCCGCCACCACATTGATGATTTTGGAAATGGCCGAGGACGATAAAAAACTGTACCCGATAACGCTTACAAAGCCAAATACCAGCAAACTCCCGGTACCCGGGCCAATAAATCCATTGTAAAAGCCCAGTGTTGCGCCAATGCCAGCCGCCCACCAACCCAGTTTTTCTGGCGCGACATTGAATTGTTCCTGATGCCCAAAATCCTTCTTTCGATAGGTGTAAATCGCAATGACGATAATTAGAACAAGGATGATCGGTTTCAATACTTCGGAGGGAAGGAGGCTTTGCAGCGTAGCCCCGAAATAAGAAAAGACAGATGCTGGTATTCCGGCATAAAGCACCGTCTTCCAAGGGATTTTTACACTCCGGGAGTAGTTCCAAGCTGCTACCGAAGTTCCCACTGCTGACGCCAAACGGTTGGTTCCAATAATGTTTGGCACCGAAAGTTGAGGGTACAACACAAAGAATGCAGGTACCTGCACCAACCCTCCACCACCTACGATGCTGTCAATAAATCCGGCTAGAAAAGCGAAGGCACAAAGGAGATAAAGTTCCATGATAATAGTCTGCAAGATTACGCCGATTTACAGATGTTATCATTTTCAGCACCAGGAAAGGTCAGGGAAATGCCCGCGACTGACAAGCAACGGAAATCATTGTCGCCGGTCTTTTGCAACCTAACATTGCAAAGTCGCGAATTGGCCCATCTTTGTGCCCTAAAGCTCGAGAATTCTGAACAACGCCTAAAACTTGAATTCAACAATAAAAAACATGAGAAAATTGCTTA
>JBBQSW010000407.1:0-3452 GCA_038213575.1 Chitinophagales bacterium
GACCGCGTGAATCGCGGCGGCTCGTGGTACTACAACGCGCAGATTTGCCGCGTCTCGATCCGCAGCTACAACTCGCCGGGGTATCGGGACAGCAGTGTCGGCTTCCGCCTCGCTTCGTCCCCCCAGTGAGGTGGTTTGTCCACTCCGGCTATCTATTGAGCAAAAAAGAAAAGCACAGCAATACACGAAACGGAGCAATGGGAGGGGCTTGCGGTAGCAGCCCTCCCATGCGGAGTGAAGGGTATTGCGAGCAAAGGACTTTAGGGCGTAAGCCCTCGATTTTTTTTTTGAAAATGGCTAAAATAACGTGCGCTTTGGATAGCATCTGCGTAAAAAGGCCATTCCAGCCGCATAGCGGCGACATTATAATGCCGTAAAAATGTCACTGCTACGCAGTTCCTACCATTAAAAACGCCCTATTGGGCTACCGAAATGACACCGCTACGCGGTTTTAGTTTAAAATCAAGGGCTGTTGCATTCCAAAACTCATGTTAATTATGCAAATAAGAATTTTCACGGTCCCCATCATGGGGGGCGAGCAGTTGGTGGAAGAATAATGATAACAATTGCCGCGTCGCTACCCGCAACAGGAACAATCGGAACAACAGGAACAACAATAATGGGTTCCGTTTGGCCAGAACTGCCCAGAAAACAGGCCAGAACACAAGCATTTTGCACGGGATTGGGATTACGGTTCCGCCCGGCTGAGATGAGTAGCCCGGGCGCCATGCCCTGGTTTGGAATGTACCCCGGAACTCAGTTCCGGGGCAATACTTCCCGGAACGGAGTTCCGGGGTACATTCCAAAAATTTCCTTGATCAGTTGCCGCCGCAGCCGCCAGGTGTCGGCACACAAAGCATGGCCTTCCCAGGCGCGCAGGCGGTTGGTAAATTCGGGCAGCGTTATTTTTTTGTCCCAATAAAGCCGCACATTTTGGCGGGCGCGCTTTCGGAATCGGCGCACATTGGCCGAGGGCAACAGCGTAAAATCGGGAAAAACACGATACCCGAGAAAGGTGACCCCCTCGGAACACCTATAAATCCGGCTTTTGCGCTCGTGCAGCAGCAGTCGAAAATCCTGCAAAAACACTTCAATTTTCTATTTGATCTCCAACAATGCAGTTTTGTCATTGCCAAACACCACGAAATCGTCCACGTAGCGAAGGTATCCCGGGCATTCTAGCTGTTCTTTGATGAAGTGGTCGAGGGCGTTGAGGTAGTAATTGCCCCAAATTGGCATAAGTATCCGCGATCATACCAGCTCATATCGCCGGAGATCGAGGCAGTGCAAGTCTTTGGCGAGGCGCACTAAAAAACGGATTTTCTCCAACTCAAGATTGGCTTTTTGAAGGGCAATACGCTTGGGTTCGCCTTTGGTATAGTATGCTTCAATGAGCAACAGCAGCACATCGGTTAGGGCATTTTGCCCCGAGTACTCGGGGGTCGGCCAATACGAATTTCTGGTGACGTGGGAATTTGATCAGTTGCGGCACGAGATAGTGCAACAAATCATAGGTGAGGGTGAGGACGTCTTTTTTTTCGTTCATTTTATAACGGCGTAGCCGTGACAATTTTATGTCGAAATAATGCCACGGCTAAGCCGTTCTGAAAAAATTTAACGCTGGGGCTACAGGAATGTCGTCGCTATGCGACTAAAATTTACCACGCTCGGGTTTTCCCGACTAGGGCCGGGACAAGTATTGACCTACGGTATGAAAGCAAATCGTACCCCCCATTTCACCGACTGCTTGCAATTGCCAACCCCGAGCTTGTCAAAAGCCCTGACACGGCGAAAAATCGGCTTCTCTGAGCCCTGATTTTGGCCATTCAACAAAAGCCGCTTAATTTGCTGCGCAAAACAAAATTGTCATGTCTTCCATCACACTGCAAATCAACCCCGCACTCGAACTACAATTGCGTGAAAAAGCCGCCCGAAAAGGCGTAGGCCTGGATGTCTATGTGCAGGCGTTGCTGGAAAAATTTGCCAATACCGAAAACCCTGAATCCCGTATTTTGAAATCCAATAAAGAGGAAGAGGACTTGCTGAAAAAAATCAGTTTAGGACTTTCGGAAGAGTTTTGGGTGGAATACAAACGACTCGTAGAAAAACGCCAATATGAAATAATTGATGACGAAGAGTTGGCTTGCTTAATCGAGATGACCCGCCAAGTTGAAAGTGCCAATGCAAAAAGGTTAGAGTACCTGGCTGCACTCGCTAGATTACGGAATGTTTCTTTGCCCAAAGTGATGGAGCAGTTGGGCATCAAGCCAGAAAGTTATGCGTGATTCGGTAAGAATTGTGGTTCGTGAAAGGGCCAGTGGTGGTTGTGAATATTGCAAAGCACCGGCGCGTTTCTCCCCCGCACCTTTTTCTGTAGAACACATTATTGCCCGCATTTGGGGCGGCAGCGATGCGTTGGATAACCTTGCTTTCTCCTGTCAAGGCTGCAACAATTACAAATTCACTTGTTTCGAATGGCCTGACCCTCAAAATGGAGAAATCGTTCCAATTTTTCATCCGCGCCATCAAAATTGGAAAGGTCATTTTGAATGGGACGAATCTTTCACGCTAATCGTGCCACTTACTGATATTGGACGCGCTACAATTGAAAGACTCAAACTAAATCGCGAAGAATTAATTGATTTACGACGGGTTCTTTTTGCATCTGGCGAACATCCACCAGAGTAAAAAATGTTGATTTGATTTGTTGTTGATTTGTTGATTCGAGTGGCCAAGCCTGGAGGCTAGAATCAACAAATCAACAACGAATCAAATTAACATCAAAGGTCCCCCACCCCCCTCGGCCTCCGCTCCCGTTCCCAGAAAAACCCCTCCAGTTTTTTCGTGTCTTTACCCGCTTGTTTCATGGGGATGAATTTGCCGCTGGGCTGCTGGTAAAATTTGATACTTTCCACCTTATTATCGCCAAAAAAGAGCCTCATTTCGGAACAAGCTGTTTCATTGAGACCGATATAGGCTTGTTTGTCGTCCACCGCGTAGTACACGGCCTGTGCATTGCCTTCCACCAGCATTTCACGCGCCTGGTCGTCGCGGAAAAAAACGGTGGCGTTTCGCCCTTTGATTTGGTTGAAAAGGATGCCCTCTTCAGAATTAATGACCATTGCATTTTGGCGCAGCCAAAGCCGATCTAACTTCTTGTTTTTCAACAACAACTTGATCGTATCGCCTGAAAATTGCGAGGTGTCTGACCAGATGATAGGTAGGTTATTGATCTTGTAAAACCAGAAAATAGAGTCCGCACTGCTGAACGTGAGCGAGTCGCATACCGCTTGCAAATCGCTCTTGAAAATCCGCACATTCTGGTGAGCAATCAGTTGACGCACATCGCTGGCTGAATCGGGTTTGAAAGAACTGAGGGTATCGGCACTCATAAACATCGTATCGCGGTCAATCAGGCTTTTCATCATGGGCCTGCCCCCCGCGCCGGACTC
>JBBQSW010000408.1:0-3444 GCA_038213575.1 Chitinophagales bacterium
CCTGGCATACGGTGGATGGGATTTTGTTTGCGGTGCTGGCGGTGTTTTTTGTAAGCGGTAGCACATCGTTTAGGCCGTCGGGAAATGCGCCGTTTATGGCGCAGCATGATTCAATCAGGGGCGTGAACGCCCCTTTTTCCGAAGGCCTAAAGGCCGTGCTACCGATTGCAAGTGCGTCAAATTGGATGGCCGCAGGCATTTGCCTTTTTTGCGCCCTGCTTTGCAAACAATCCTTCTATCCATTGCTCCCGCTTTTCGCTTTGTTTTTGTTTTTGGAAAAAGAAAAACGCTGGAGAAAGATGGCTTGGCTTTTTGGGGGATTTATATTGGCTACTGTCTTGTTTTTCATTTACTTGAGTCAAAAAAACATCCTTTCAGCATTTTTTCAAATGACAAGCGGCGCCGCCTCTGGAGGACAAGCGTTGCAACATGGTATACTTGATTATTTTCGCATCACGCCAGAACTCGCCCTGCCGAGCATTCTCCTGTTGATTCCTGTGGCATGGTGGTTTTGGAAAGGGAAAAATCCTCGGCTCGCGCTCATGGCTTGGTCGCTTTGGCTTCTCGCTTTGGTGGCGAGTTATGCAGCGATTACTTGGTTGCGACAGGCGCACACGGTTCCATTTGCGCAATCACGAGCGATGTTTTGGGTAGCTGGCTTTTGGCTTTTTGTACCCGTCTTACGGCTTAATACCCTACGGGTTAGCCCACCAATCACCAATCACTATTCAACCAATCACTTTTCAAGCAATTACTTACTCCTCCTGCTTGGCATATCTTGGTGCGCCTCTGTGAGTTGGGGATACAATTTGCCCATACTATTCGCAACACCTTGGGTTTGGGCGGGGATGGAGGTAACGCGAATATTGACACAAGCCGTGAACCCTACAAGGTTTTTAAAACCTTACAGGGTTGGGATGCTGATGGGTCTATTACTTTCCTTCCGCGTCGGCCACGAGTTTGTGTACCGCGATGGCCGCCGGAGCGAAATGCAAGTGCCTATGGGCACTATTTTCCCGGCACTTTCAGGTATTTATTCTGACCCTGAAACGGCAGAACTTTACCGAGACTTGAAGCAATTGGCCGAACGTTACGGGCCGAATTTCAAAACACTTCCCGCTTTTCCACAAGCCAATTTTTTGACCAAAACCACTCCCCCACTTCCGCTTGACTGGGTGGTAAACCGTGAAACCAATGGCGACAATACCTTGATTTTCAAAAATTTAACAGTAAAACAACCCGTAGTTTTTATACAGAAATCGTTCGGTGAAAAAATCGAATCTGACCCCGAAATGGAAGTGACGCGCAGGATTTTTCAAAGTGGGAAAGTCGTTGAAGAAACAAAGTTTTTTTGGGTGATCGAAAACTATACGTTATGAATAGTCAACCGTCAAGGGCCAATGGTAACCGGCTTCATCTCTGCGATTTCGACGGAACGCTGACCAAGGGCGATTCCTTTGTGCGGTTTCTGTTGTTTGCTGTCCCAGTGCACCCACTGGCAGTGGGCGGCTTCGTATTGGTTTTCAAGTTCATGGGTCTGGTTATTTCCGGGAAATGGACGAATGAAGCGGGCAAAGCTGCAGTGCTGTCCGAGTTTTTCAAAGGAAAAACACTCGAAGCAATGGAGGAGTTGGGCACACGTTTCTGCCGACAAAAAATGCCCGCGCTGTTGCGCACTGAATTATTGGAATCCCTACAACAAGCACTTCAAAAGAACGAAACAGTGGTGATCGTGTCGGCCTCGCCTGATGTGTGGTTGCAGCCCTTTTGTGACCAGGAAGGCTTTGGACTAATTTGCACAGAACTCGAATATACAGAAGGGCAATTCACTGGAAAATTCGCGACGCCCAATTGCAACTATGATGAAAAAGCCCACCGCATTCGAGCAGCCTTCGAACTCAATGCTTTTGAAAAAATAACGGCCTACGGCAATTCCAAGGGCGATGCGGCGATGTTCGCTTTGGCAGACGAGGTGTTTAGATTTTGATAAAAATCTTTCGCACAAACAACCATCGGCATATCAACCAGCAAAGCATCATATAGGCTATTGCAAATAAAAACGACGCAAATTGGGTCGGCGCAAGTGACTGAAATACCGTATTATAAATCCAATCTTTTGCATTCGTCGCAGCATCGCCCTCGCCCCAACGGATGGCGTATAAGCTTATGATCAAGGCTTCTGAGAGGAAGTAGGCAAAGAGCGAATTAGCACCGAAAGCGAGGAAAAAACCAGTACCCTTTCGCCATCCGCGAACGTCAATCAGCCAAATGCTGAATGCAAACAATATCATGGAAAGTCCACCGACGTAAAGCACGTAGGAACTGGTCCAAAGTTTTTTGTTGATGGGAAAAAACAAGTCCCAAGCCAAGCCCGCAAAACCGCAAACAACTCCAAACAGGAGCAAATCCCTAACCAGCACAAATTTTTGCCTTGATCGGGAAGCCATCAGCTCGCCACTCAACCAACCAAGTATCACCGTCACCACCGCAGGCAAAGTGCTCAAAACACCTTCTGGGTCAAAGGGAATGCGCAGATTCTGCCCAACAAGTTCTTTATACAAATGCGCTTCTCCAAAAAGCCAGCGATCCAGTTGCAGCACAGCGCTACCGATCGCCTGGTAAGGGTCGCTGCCTGGCATGACAAACCAATTCAAAAGGCCCCAATAGAGCAGCAAAAAGGCTGCTGAAAGGCCCAATAAAACGCGTCGCTCACAAGTCAGCACCAGCACTGAAGCAATGCCATAACCCAGGGCCAATCGTTGGGGTACTCCCATGATGCGCCAGGTGTCCCAGTTTTCCCAGAGGAATGGGAAGTTATTGAGTATCAGTCCAATGAGAAAAAGCAAAGCAGTACGACGGAGTATTTTCCAGCCAGCTTGCGCAGACCATTTGCGATCAAACTTTCCAAACGAAAACCACATAGACACTCCAATAATAAACATGAACGAAGGGAAAACCAGATCCGTAAACGTACATCCATGCCAAACGGCATGTCGAAGTTGTGGATACACGAAATCACCCGTGCCGGGCGTATTCACGATGATCATAAAAGCGATCGTGAGTCCCCGAAAAAAATCTATAGAAAGGTAACGTTGGTTCATAAGCAACAGATTGAGCGCTGAACGTTGCGTAGATTTGCGGCGACAAGGTAGCTTAGGAACGGTGTCAAAATAACTTCCCAATTTGATGCCATTCTTTTGACACCGTTCCTTATCGGCCAAAAAACACATTAAGTAACCAGTTATTATTCACCCGTTCCTAACAAAGAAAATGGCATACGAAAACATACAAATCGCGCTTGAAAACGGCATCGCCACCCTCACGATCAGCCGTGAAAAGGCGCTGAATGCCCTGAACACCCAAACCATGCTCGAACTTCGTCAATTCTTTGATGAAGAAGGGCCAAAACTCGAAGGTTTAAAGGGGGTGGTGATTACTGGAGCC
>JBBQSW010000409.1:0-3443 GCA_038213575.1 Chitinophagales bacterium
AAGACTGTCGGGTTCTTTGAGTTCATTGAGCGGGATATCGAGCGCGGCGTAGGGGTTTTCGGGGTTTTTGTCGGGATGCGAGAAGTTGAGGTTTTTGGAAGCTGCGAGTTCGGGATTGGCCCACAGTTCGGAGATTTTAGCTTCCGTGCTATAAATGTCGTTGCGGATGAATTTCAAGTTTTCGTTGGGTTTGGAAGTTTCCAAGAGCTTATCAAAGCCTAAAAAAAGGTTTTCGCCGTTGACAGAGATGTTTTTTGACTTGCTGATTTTCAAGGGTTTGCGCGTATTCAAAAAAATATTTCGGTCAAGGATGGCATCGCGACTTCGGGTGTCGCGTTTTTGGACGTAGCCCCAATCAGCAGGCTGTGTCTCGCGCGCCCAAAGCTCAATGCCTGTGCTGTCAAACTGGAAAGCGTTCCGCTGGATAGTGTCGTTTTGGCCGTGTTCAATGGCGATGCCCGTCTTACAATCGGCGATAAAATTGCCCGTGAAGGTGCTACCGAAGCTGTAACCTGCCCAGATGCCGTAGGTACATTCTATGATCTTGTTGCCTTGAATTCGGTTGCGTGAAAAAGTGACTTCCACGCCGTTGGTAGGGGCATAGCTGAAGTCGTTGCCAAAGATGATATTGTCGTTGCAGCCGCCTTCACCGGTGTCCATCGTTGTTTGCCCGGCCCAAAGAAAAAGCCCGTCGCCACAATGCGTAGCGGAGTTGTAGGCGATGGTGTTTTGGCTGCTCTGCTCGTACAATAAGATGCCTGCGGAATCTTGTCCTCGCTGGTAAAATCCATGGGAGTAACCGCGTACATTCCAATCCAAACGATTGTGCATCAGTTTATTGCGACTGCTTCGGTAGAGTCCGATGCCGAGGCCAGAATTGAAGGTGAAAAAGTTGTTGTATACCAGTCCGTCGTTGCAGCCCGTCATCAAAAGGGCATTTTGACAACCGGTTATACGGCAGCCTTTAACGGTAGCGCGGAGGCAGTTTTTGAGGTAAATACCGGCGCCATAACGCAGCCATTCGTCCTGCTCATTGTGGTGATAACTGAGCCAGTCAGAAAAATCTTCCCGTTCGCGGATGGAACGCAGGCGAGGACGATAGTTGTAGGAAAAATCGCAGTTTTCGAGTGTCAAGCCTTCCACACCTTCGGCGAAAATCGCGATTTTGTAGCCTCGGGCGCGGGCATTTTTTAGGGTGATGTTTTTGCCTTTTATCACGATGGCTGTGCCGGCAAATTGATTGGGCAAAACACCTTCAGCCGCCCCGCGCATTTCGGCGTTTTGGAAATCTATGACGAGGTTTTCACCAGAGATGGTGATGCAAGGCTCCTTTTGAGAAGGCGAACTGAGGAAATAAGTGCCGGGCGTTACTTTGCACGATTCGTTGATAATCAATCCTTTTAAAAGGGATATTTCGAGGGATTGGGCAAAAATAAAGGAAGGCAATGCCGTCAGAAAAATGAACCACAGGTTTCTCATGTTCGCGTTTTTAAGGGTGAAAATACAGCAAGACCTTTGGCAGATGCAAACGATTGAAGGATTTGACCAAGACCTCGAATTGAAATCTATCGGTTGCTCCATATCCATGCGCGATGTTTATTTCAAGACGGAAGGCTTGTAAAAAGACTTTCCAAGAAAAAAAATCCGGCCCACGCTTGTGTCGCCGGATTTTTTTTAAAACCTTTGCATCACTGTACCGATACGATAATGCAATTCTTATTTCCCTAGCTACCATAATGTCACCGCTACGCGGTTCTATGGTATAACTATCCCAAATGCCTTTTAATACCAAGCCTACGCGGTTCTATGGTATAACTATCCCAAATGCCTTTAAATACCAAGCCTAATGAATCAAAATTATCAGACACAAAGCGCCATGAACACTTCCACTGCCCGCCTCCCATACTCCGATGCCTTGCCTATCTACCGTCAATTAAAAGGCGATGGCCCAACTTGTCTTTTTGAATCGGCTTCCGCAACCGACAAGTCGAGCCGACTCTCGGTCATTGGCTTTAAACCTACGCTAGAGCTGATCGGTAAAGACGAACATTTGGACATTCGATTGCTTGACCCTCGTGCAGCAATTTTTTTAGATTTTGTCCGGACAGAATTTGCTCCATTTGTCGAAAGCGAACGGGAAGGAAGGCTTTTGTTGCGCATCCCCAAAACACCCTTTCACGGTGCGGAAGAAGCCCGGATCGAACGACAAAATATCGTACAGCCCCTGCGCCGGATGCTTGCCGAATTCAAAACCGACGATAAAAATTTCATGGGCTTTTATGGTGCGTTGGCTTATCAGTTTGTTTTTCAGTTTGAAGATTTGATGCACTCGAAACCCTGCCCTGAGCCGGACTTTCATTTGTTTTTATTTGACAACATCCTGTTATTCAATCATTTGACCCAAGATCTATCATTGTATGTGACACGAGAAAATGAACAGACTGCACAAAAAGACTTGGAAACGCTGCTGCAAAAAACAAACACACACCCGTGGAACGTAGCGCACTTGTCAAACAGCCCCGCGTTGTCAGACGGGTCGCTGCGTATTGGGAAATTCGTAGCGACGCCCGACGACGAGACCTTTAAAAAGCAGGTACAACACGGCATCCAGCTTTGTAACGAAGGCGAACTTCTGGAAATAGTGCTCAGCCGAAAACTTACCGCACCTGTTACTGGCGACCTGCTCCCGCTCTACGAACGTTACAAGGCCATCAACCCTTCTCCCTACCTTTTTTTCTTTGATTTTGGCGACGAAACGCTGCTGGGCGCCAGCCCTGAAATGATGCTCCGCTATGAAAATGGACGCGCCACCCTGCGCCCCATTTCTGGCTCTATACGCCGCTCAAAAGACCCCATTGAAGACCATCGGTTGATGATGCAATTGCTCAACGACCCTAAAGAAAATTCCGAATTGGATATGCTCATTGATCTGGGTCGCAACGACTTGGCACGGATATGCCAGCCCGGCATTGACATAGAACACTATCGGATTGTGGAAAAATACTCACACGTAACGCACACCGTGGCGCAACTGAGCGGAACGCTTCAACCGCGCTATTCGGGATTTGACGCACTCATCGCCAGTCTGAATGCGGGTACGCTGACGGGTGCACCCAAGATCGCGGCCATGCAATACATCGAGGAAATTGAACAACACTCGCGGGGTTACTACGGCGGTAGCATCGGCTGGCTGCTTTTTAATGGCGATGTGAATACTGCCATCACCATCCGCACAGCCCATGTGCGCGACGGGCTGCTTTCGTTTTCCGCCGGCGCCACGCTGCTCTACGAATCCATACCGGAAAACGAACTCCGAGAGACGAGGATTAAGGCCGGGGCTTTTATGGCTGCGGTGGAGGGGTTTGTTGAGGAGGGTTGAGGAGGTTGAGGGTGTTGAGAAGGTTGAGAAAAAAGGCCGTCCTACTACTTGATGTGGCAGGACG
>JBBQSW010000410.1:0-3439 GCA_038213575.1 Chitinophagales bacterium
TGCCCGCTCGACACAGCAATGGCTGGCAGGTTAACGGTAGCAGAAAACGAAGGCAATACGGTGCCTGTCCAGTTGAAAGTGGACATCGCGCCTGCAAAACCATAATTTATAACCACAGTATGCAGTTGGCCTTTTCCAAAATTGCGCAAGCTGACGCTTGGCGCGACACTTGGACCGCAAACGGTGCCCCAGGGCTTGGTCACTTTCACTATGCCAGCGTCCTTTTCTTTTTTTGGAAAATTTTTGTAGATATTGATAATGAATGTGTTGAACGGAGTAGCATCGGCCAAGCGAATATTGCTGACAAAAAAGGCGGTGATCTTTGTTTTTGGATCGAAAAATGTCAGCGAATGGTAGCCCACCATTCCGCCTGTATGTCTGAGTACGACAAATGGCACCTCTGGCGGAACGCTATAATACTGCGTCGATACGCCAAGCCCGTACAAAGTGGTCGGTTCAAAATCGAGCAATTCGCGCATCGAAGTCCCCGAAATTACCTGGCCGCCAAACAATTCACTGTACCAGTGGGTCATGTCTGAGCCGGTGGACAATAAGGCTCCTGCGGCATAAGCTTGACTGTATTCGGCAATCATGGGGGTGTTGACAATTTCGTATGTATTGTTGGCCCATTCGTGTGCAACGGGGCCGTTTGGCGTTTCAAAAGCGCCTGCGAATGTTTCGTCCATGCCCAGCGGGTCCAAAATCATTTCCCGGACCATTTGCGCCCAGGATTTTCCAGTGGCGGCTTCTATAATCATGCCTGCGAGCAGGTATCCTGTGTTGGAGTAATCGTAGCCGCGTCCCGGCACATATTCGGGTGGGCCGATGGTAGCGAGCAATTCTTCCGGCGTCCAAAACCGGTTTTGGTCAACCCAAATCGAGTCGTTCCAAATCGAAGGGTTGTCGTTCAAAAAATCAAAAATGCCGCTTTGGTGCGTAAGCAATTGCCGGATGCTCACATTTGGATCTACGTATTGAAAATCGGGCAGCCACTCGCTTAGGGAATCGTCGAGAGAAAGTACGCCTTGCTCCTGCAATTTGAGCAGCACCACCGACGTGAACAATTTGGTGTTGCTGCCAATGCCAAAACGCATCTCGGGCACAGCGGGCACGCCAACCGAGGAGATGCCGCTTGCGCCTTTCCAGGTGCCTTGCCCAGGGACAAAAACTGCCCCGGAAACCCCTTTGAGGTTTGAGTCGGAAACGATGGTGTTCAACGAGTTTTGGAGCTTATCGGCATAGATCGAATCGAAAACCTGAGCGTCAAGCGCACTGGAATTACTTATGAAAATCACTGCTAAAAGGAGTAGGTAAGATTTTAGGCTCATTATTTGTACATTTTATAGGTTGCGTAAATGATTGGGCGTTCATTTTGGCAGGATCTACCATTAATAATTAAAGGTTGTCGCCGCCACTTCGCTCGTTCCTTTGATCAGCACCTGCATTTCGCAACCCCGGGAGGCTCCGGCGCAATCCCAGATCTCGGCTACGAGGCGCGCACCCATGGTCATTGTGAGCATAGCGCCCGTTTGCAATTCCACGCTCAGCACGTCCACTACGCTAGTGCGGATGCCTTTAAAATCATGGATTTGTAGTTCCCAACGCCATTCTTTTTGCGAAAAAGCCGTGTTTGTCAACATGATAAAGGCCAGGAAGAGTGCAGTTTTGAATAGATTTTTCATGTTCTATATTGATTGTCGAAAGGTAAATTTGAAATGTTACAAAATTACTTCCCGTCTAAAAAAACCACCACCGGCATTTCGTCCACACCGGCCTGCTGGAGGGTCTTTTGCCAATCCGGGTTGTCAAAAAATGCCTTTGCAGCGTCCATAGAAGGCCATTCCAAAAGGGCATGTGCGGTGCCGGGATCACCCTGCTCCGACCAGATGTCAACACTCAGCACGCCGCTCCCGCTCAGTGCGCCCGTTAAGGCTGATTTCCATTCCGCCGGATCGCCGGTCTTTTGATAGACAATGGTTTTTACGAGCGGAGTTGTTACCGATCTGGCGATCTTCCATTGGCCATTTTCCTGGACCATCGTGTTGCGATACGCGGTCGTCTGCCGGAAAGGGATGTCATAGACGTAGGTAACCCCAAAGCCTTCATACGTGCCGATAGCCACGAAGGCATGCTGCGCGTCAGACCACGTCAGACCGATTTGCCGCACGAGTAGCGTGGCATCTTTTCTGATGAATTGGTCGGTAAATAATTGGGCAATGCGGTCGGCTCCGTTGAATGCGCTACTATCCACAATGCTTACAGCATCGGTCGTGTACATGGCCCGTAGTGCGGTCACATCTTGCCGATTGTAGGCAGCCATGAAATCCCGTGCGAATGCCCGCATGGCTTTTTCGTCCGTGGAGGACTGGGCTTGCAGGGTGCCGATGCTGTAGGCGCCGCATAAAAAGGCCATGAGCGAGAGGAGATTTTTCATAATCCAGTTCAAAAGTCGGTGATGAATTTATCTTTGCCCAATTAATTTTCGGGCAGTGGGTCAGCACCAAAATTGCCGTGTACTAATTTCCATTTGCCACTTTGTTTAGCATAGACTCGGGTTGATTTGGCGCGCCAGGGTTTCAGTTCTCCGTCTTTGTTTTTTCTGACGCCGGCAAAATTGTAGGAAAGAATGGCAACGTCTCCGTACACCTGCACTTTGGTGTTCAACATTTCAGAGGCTACTCTACGCGACGTACCGTTGGGTTCAGCCAGTTTCATGACCACCGTTTTGCCATCCAGGCGCGTCGAGTAAGACGGATTAAACTCCGTGTAATCATCCGCCAGGGTTTTGAAAATCTCGGCAGAATTTGAGGGGTCAGCCGTTTCAGCCGCCCATTGGGCTTTCACCATGGCGATGATTTCATCAGCGACCTGCTGATTGGTGTTGGCCTGCGCATTAACAGTCGAAGGCAGCATAGCAATGCTGAACAGCATAACAAATCCAAGCATTAGTTTTTTCATAGTAATGTTGTCCGTGATTATAGTGCTGACGCCGCACTTTTTTATTGCCTACTCTAGATGGTTTTCGGCTACCCCATTTTTTTTGGAATCCTTCATTCACTTTTTTGCATAGTCAATATGATGTTTGTTCGTAAAAACGATGTCGCAAAAGTGGGCTGCTTGCTTCCAGTGTCTTAAGCGTAGAAATACGGGGAATTGAAATTCAAGTGTTTTCACCCGCATTCCACCAAGCAGAGTTGTACTACCTTCGGCCTGTTCTTTTTTGATGCAACAAAAGTGGTTTATGGACCGGGCAAGTGCAGTCGAAATTGTCCGAATGAAGGGTTTGACTGTCCGAAGGGTAGCGTTTGTTGACCGAAGGCGGGAAACCTGTAACGTTTTAAAAACCTTACAGGTTTGATCAAAGAGCACACACACTTAATGAAGGTTCTGATTACATGAGAAAACTCCACTTCTTTTCACCCGAAAAAGCCGTTCTGTC
>JBBQSW010000411.1:0-3436 GCA_038213575.1 Chitinophagales bacterium
GGTACATGTCGGTGTCGGTGTTCCCGATGGCGTTGCCCATTGCTGTCCTGATCGCTTCGGTGATGGTGATGGGTGGTTTGGCGGAGCGATATGAACTTTCTAGCATGAAAAGTGCCGGCATCCCACTAATCCGGGTCATGCGAACCCTGATACTCTTAGCGGCTTCGATCTCGGTTTTTTCTTATGTCTGCTCCGATTTTTTGATCCCTATTGCCAATTTGAAATTCAAAAGCCGACTCTTTGATATCCGCAAACAAAAGCCTGCGTTGACCATTGAGGAGGGTGTTTTTAATGAAGATTTTCGGCAATTTGTAATTCGGATCGCTGATAGGAACCCAGATGGAGAAACGATCAAGGGTGTGATGATTGAAGACCAGAGCAATCTGGGGCAGGTGAAATTCAGCCAAATCCTTGCCGACAGCGGACAAATGTATACCACGGGCGACAAGCGTTTTTTTGTGATGAACCTCTTCAACGGCACACAATATCAAGAGCCAGGAAACCAAGGTCCCAGTAGCACTAAAAGGCGATTTCCTTTCATCCGCACCAATTTCAAATCGTGGTCCAAAGTATGGGATATGCGGGAGTTTGAAATGGTGCGCACCGATGAAGGTAAATTCAGCACCCAGCGTACGATGCTGAGCATGACCCAATTGCGCCAGAATGTGGATTCTCTTCATGTCAAAATAAATGAGGCGGGCCAAATGGCTGTAAACGATATGCTCCTCAACCTCAAACGGCAGCCCATCCCCCCGCCTCCAACAAGCATCAGCCCAAGCGTAATCACAGACGCGCCCAAGCAGGCCAGTGGTGTTTCAAAAAAGATGGGCAATAAACTTAGCAAAATAGGAAAGACTGGGCAGGCTGCTACAGAAAAAAAGAACCCAAACCGAGGCTCTACTTCCGGCCCCAACCTTCCAGTACAAGAACTCAAAAAGCCCCTCGACCAATATCCTTCCCTGATTGAAACCTTTCGCGACCGCGACCGCAGCTCTTTATTGAAAGAAGCCAAAACACGCCATGGGCTCAGCAAAAATATTGTGGAAACACGAAGGAATCAGGCAACTGCCCGGCGGCTTGATTGGGTAAAAACCGGATACGAACTTTACAACAAGTACAGTTTCGCCATTATTTGTTTTGTTTTCCTTTTTATTGGGGCACCAATGGGCGCCATCATCCGAAAAGGCGGTTTTGGATACCCTATCCTAGTTTCCATTACTTTTTTTGTCACGTTTGTATTCCTTGCTATCCTTTGCCGTAAACTCGCTGAATCCTATTTGATGACCCCTTTTTGGGCGGCCATGACCCCTTGCGCTATTCTGGCCGTTTTTGGGCTCTACGTCACTCGCAAAGCTATGAACGACACCCAGCTGTTCAGCACCGAGCGACTACAACGTTGGCTTTTCCGCTTGCGACTGGCCAGAAAACAAAAAAAAGCGCTCGATGCTTCATGAATAAGATTTGGGAACACCACTGGTTTTTTATCCCCATCGCCATTTTCTTTGGGTTTTGCGGCATACTTGCTTTTGCGGTTCCCTACGGCCATGAAATATTGTTTTTCAATGACTTACGGTACGAACCATTTAATTCGATCTTCAAGTATTTAAGCTTGTGCGGTGAAGTGTGGGCCTTCCTTTTGTTTGGCATTGCAGCCCTGTTTTGGCGGCCACGGTATGCTTTGATAATTGCTTTGGTGGGGCTATTATCTATGCCACTTATGTACCTTCTGAAAGATGCCATTGGCGTGGATCGCCCCATTACCTACTTTGAAAAGAAGGCTGCTCTGAATAATGTCGTACTGGTGCCTAGTTTGGACTTGAATCGCGGCCAAACTAGTTTTCCTTCTGGTCATACCATGGCAGCGTTTGCACTTTACAGTTTGCTCACGCTTATGGTAGGACGCAAGTATGCTCCCTTGGGCGTTGTATTTGCACTTCTTGCCGTTCTTGTGGGCATATCCCGAATATTTTTGGTACAACATTTTTTGATAGACGTGCTCGCCGGGGCCGTGTTGGGATTATTGCTCGGAGGAACCGTTTGGTGGGCAGCGGCAAGGTTTTTACCCAAATAGAAGGGGTGCTGTTTTTAATAGATTCACCCGTTCCTAAATTACTTACAAGCCCAGCAATCGCTATGTACATCCTTCGTCGTTTGGGATATGGTATTTTAGTCATGGTGCTGGTGGTTGCCACCATCTCGGGCATTATATTTCTTGCTCCTGTGGATCCCGCTCAATTGACCTTTGGCCAGCGCAGCGATGTGAGTACAGTGAAGGCCAAAACCGCCGAACTGGGTCTCGACCAGCCATTGTACGTCCAGTTGGGGAAATATCTGGCCGACCTCTCGCCAATTTCTATTCTAGAACAGACGCCTGAAACTCAACGGAAATATCAGGCTCAAACACTTTTGCCCTTGGGAAGCGGCGATGCGCTCGTCCTCAAATTCCCTTACCTCCGTGAATCCTATCAATCCGGTCGCCCAGTCACCGAAATCCTGGCCGATGCCATCCCTGCCACGGCTTTACTGGCTGGCACGGCGATGTTTTTGGCGGTATTCTTGGGCCTGCTTTTAGGTATCCTTGCATCGCTCAGGCCACATACCTGGCTCGATCATTTGGTGTCTGTTATTGCGGTGTTTGGCTACTCCCTGCCTTCTTATGTAGTTGCCATGTTTTTTGCATTGGTGTTCGGATACGCGCTGGGCGATTGGACGGGGTTAGAAATCCAAGGCAGCCTTTTTGTGCTCTCTGATTTTGGGGAATGGCAACTGCGCTGGCGCAATCTCATCCTGCCGGCCTTTGCGCTTGGCCTTCGTCCGGTGGCACTTATCACGCAACTCACCCGCAGTGCCATGCTCGATGTGCTTTCACAAGATTTTGTGCGTACGGCCACTGCAAAGGGCCTTTCGCAAAAAACAGTGGTGGTTAAACACGCCCTGCGCAATGCGCTAAATCCGCTTGTTTCGGCTATTTCAGGCTGGTTTGCGGCCTTGCTTACCGGGGCATTTTTTGTTGAAAATGTGTTCAATTTCAAGGGTTTGGGTGATGCTACCGTAAATGCCCTCCTCAACTTCGATATACCGCTGGTGCTGGGATGTGTATTGTTTACTTCGGCGGTATTTATTGTGGTTAACCTTATTTCTGACCTGCTTTATGCCTGGCTTGATCCGAGGGTTAGGGTAGGGTGAGACAGGATTGAACAGGGTTAACAGGATTTTTTTCTCCAAAAAGATTTGAAAACCCGGTTAATCCAGTTCAATCCAATCAAAACAACCCCTAATAAGACCACATATCATGCTCCCGCGAAAATAATTCATTCTTTATCTTGTCGGATTGCATCAACAAGTCAAGCCCTGAATACATATCTTGCAAACGCAGGTCTTGTACATTGTTCTCCTTCGTGATATAAGAGGCGAAATACCTTTTTTCAAAAATGTC
>JBBQSW010000412.1:0-3433 GCA_038213575.1 Chitinophagales bacterium
TAAAATGAACGCGAAGAGTACTTTCATGTTTGTCGGTTTGAGAGGACAAAAGAAAGGAAAGTTTGGGAAACACAATGCATGTACCTCTTTGACAGCCACCTTCATCTGTGAATAATGTAACTTGTTTATAGAATTGTGTAACACCCCTCGAAATTAGGGTTCGCACCTTTGTCCTGCCAAGACGATGTGTGTTTTGGCATTAAATTAACTACAATTTGAAAAATCTACTTTTTACAGTCGCACTTGTGTTCTGCGGGACTTTTATAGCAAATAGCCAAGAATTCTCTTTAGGTCCTAGCATTGGCCTAAACAACGCCTGGATACAGGATGTCCCCGGAGAAACGACCGGACTACTTGGCTTAAATGCCGGCCTAAAGCTGGTTTACAGCACAGAAGAACATTGGGGCATAGGATTGGATCTAAAATATTCTGGCGAAGGCGTGACGACCAAATTACGCGGGCAGACTGCAAAAACACATCTAAATTATGTCCGAGTACCCTTGAAAATAATTTATTTTTTCAATGAATTTGGCAATGATTTTCGTCCAAAAATTTTCCTCGGCCCCTCTCTTGGTATTTTGGTAGGTGGCGAAACAGAGACTTTTTTACCCGTCGGAACCCTCAAATCCGATTCCAAAGACTTGTACGAAGATGTAGATCTGGGATTGACATTTGGTACTGGTTTCAATTATCGCGTAGCCGCAGGCACATGGCTAAGTCTTGATTTGGCTTATGGCCATGGCTTTACGGATATCGCCAAAAACGGCGAAGCATACAACAGAAATTTAAGTCTGAATGTAGGACTTGCCTGGGGGCTGAAATAAGATTTGAGCCTTAGTACTAATGAAATCTAGAGCGCCACACGATCTTTTTCGAGTGGTGCTTTTTATTATTTGGTTAATTTTCAGCGCACAGAACCGATTTCGTCGTATGGTTACTTGCGAAAGGCCTATTTTTGCGCCGCCTGACCAGATACTGCCATAACATTTTGTATTTTCCTTTCATTGTTACAACCACAACACAATAATGGCTAAAAAACGCATCGCCATCAATGGCTTTGGCCGCATCGGTCGGCTGACCTTTCGCAACCTCGTAAAAAACCCCAATGTAGAAGTTGTTGCCATCAACGACCTTACAGACAATCACACCCTTGCCCATCTACTTAAGTACGATACAATGCACGGTCGTTTCGACGGCACTGTGAGTGCTGAGGACAATAGTATCACGGTCAACGGCATTAAAATCGCTGGCTTGGCCGTGAAAAATCCCGCCGAACTTCCCTGGGCAGCCATGAATGTGGATGTCGTGCTTGAATGCACAGGCATTTTTTTGGATAAAGAAAAAGCAGGATTACACCTTCAGGCTGGTGCCAAACGGGTTATCCTGTCCGCTCCACCCAAGGCCGACGACGTACCGACTTTTGTGATTGGCGTCAATGCGGATCAGATAAAGGATACGGACACCATCATTTCCAATGCGAGCTGTACTACCAACTGCCTCGTGCCAATGATCCTGGTTTTGGACCAAGCATTTGGAGTAGAGCAGTTCTTTATGAACACCATCCACGCTTATACTGCGGATCAAAATCTGCAGGACGGCCCGCACAGAGATCTTCGCCGCGCCCGGGCTGCGGCACAGAACATTGTTCCTACCACTACTGGAGCAGCCAAAGCGGTCGTCACTGTATTGCCACACTTAAAAGGCAAAATTGAAGCGCATTCGCTTCGTGTGCCCGTTGCTACAGGCTCCATCACCGACTGCGTTTGCGTAATTAAAAAAACGGCCACTGTTGAGGAAATCAATGCCGCTTTCAAAGCTGCAGCGGATTCAAACCTCAAAGGGATCTTGGAGTACAACACAGACCAAATCGTGTCAAGCGACATCGTGCGCAACACCCACTCAGTCATTTTCGACGCTCCGCTGACTCAAGTGAACGGCAACACCTGCCGGATTGTAGGCTGGTACGACAATGAAGCGGGTTATTCGGCTCGTTTGGCGCAATTGTGCGCAATGGTGTGAGTTTGTGTGTTGATTTGGTGATTTTGGGATTTGGTGGCGATCTCTTGGCATTTGAATTTTCCTGCAAGCAGGCACGGATAACAAGAGAAGGCCACCAAATTCCCAAATCTCCGAATAATCAAATCAAAAAAAATTATGACACTCAATTTCAAGGATAAAAAAGCCCTCATCCGAGTGGACTTCAATGTGCCGCTGGACAAGGAATACAACATAACAGACGACACCCGAATTCGTGAAGTGATTCCAACCATCCGACATATTCTGGATCAAGGAGGTTCGGCTATTTTGATGTCGCATCTAGGTCGCCCACTGGAAAAGCTCAACGCAGACGGCAGCATCAATACCCAGAAATTCACTCTGATGCACTTGTTGAAGCACCTACGCAAAAAATTGAAAGCCAAAGTCCATTTCGCCGATGACTGTGTGGGTAAACAAGCCGTAAAAAAAGCAGCAGCACTTAAACCCGGCGAGGTCCTTCTTTTAGAAAACACTCGATTCCACCCTGAAGAAGAGGCTGGTGACGAGGGTTTTGCGAAAAAACTAGCTGCTCTTGGCGATATTTACGTCAACGATGCTTTTGGCACCGCACACCGTGCCCATGCAAGCACCACCGTGGTGGCACACTTTTTTGACAAAAGCCACAAGACTTTCGGCTTCCTCATGGAGCGCGAAATCGAAAACGCTACCCGGGCCATGAAAAACCCGGCTAAGCCGGTTACTTGTGTCACAGGTGGCTCCAAAGTCAGCGACAAAATCATGCTGTTGGAAACCTTCCTGGACTACGCCGACAACATCCTGATCGGCGGGGCAATGGCCTACACTTTCTTTTTAGCAAAAAAAGGTGCTGTTGGCGATTCGCTTGTAGAGGCCGACAAAGTGAAAACAGCCCTTGAATTCTTGAAAAAAGCCAGGGCAGCCGGTGTTAAAGTGCTGCTGCCCAAAGATTCTGTATGCGGCGACAAGTTTGCTGCCGACGCTTCTGTGCAGGTCTGCCCAAGCGATCAGATTCCAACGGGTTGGATGGGGCTGGATATTGGCCCTTCAGCTGCCAAGTCATTTGCTTCCATTATCCGCAAGAGCAAAACCGTAATCTGGAATGGCCCCATGGGTGTTTTTGAAATGCCCGCCTTTGCTGAAGGCACGAAAGTGGTGGCGAAAGCCTGTGCTTCCGCCACTAAAAAGGGGGCATTCACGATGGTAGGGGGAGGTGATTCGGTGGCAGCCGTGAATCAATTAAAACTTGCCAAAAAAGTGAGTTTCGTCAGCACCGGCGGTGGGGCTATGTTGGAGTTTTTGGAAGGAAAAGAGTTGCCTGGGATTAAGGCGATACTGGATTAGACAGGATTTTAGTTCAACGTGAGGCCAAAATCTTGATAATCCATTCCAATCCAGTAATTCCCGTCCAACCTAATCC
>JBBQSW010000413.1:0-3410 GCA_038213575.1 Chitinophagales bacterium
CTGGGCCGTTTCGCCGGCGTGCTCCCACACCAACCAAACAAACCGCCCACGCCAGGGGCATACCCTCAGTTGATGCGGACAGATCCCGTCAGGATGACAACTCACGTTGAGCTATAGATAGGAAGCGCTTAGACAATTGATCTCTATAATTACTTGATTTTCACAAGAAGATGTGTGCATATCTTTGGGTCAATACCTGTCCCGGCCTTAGCCGGGAAGACCCAAGCACGGCGGGGGGAAGACCACGCAGAGCGGCTAAAACAGCCTTTCTAGAGGGATTTGCATAAATCGGTGTCAACGCATGTTGTGTTCCTACTAAAACTAAATCGGTATCAAAAACTGAACACGCGCACCTACCGGCGTCCCGTCCGCATCCAAAACCGTTTCTCTGGTAAGATTTTTCGCCCCTGCTTTTCCAGCGCCCATCAGCATATCCAAACGCTTCTGGGTCAGCATCATACCAACGGATTTGTGCGAAGCTTTTTCCAACACCCCTTTTTCTAAAAAGCCTGGCCCATTGTCTCGCACCAAAACCTCCAAGGCATTGTCTTTTTGCGTAAAAATCACTTCCAGTCTTCCTTGGCTTTCCAGATTCTGCAAGCCGTGTATGAGCGCATTTTCCACAAATGGTTGCACGAGCATAGGCGGCAGACTGATGTCATCCAGATCAAGCCCTTCTGCGCGGATAGAAAATTCAAACTTTCCCTTAAAACGCATTTGCTCAAGATGTAAATAATTGTCAAGCATCGCAATTTCTTCTGCGAGGCTGTGAAGCCCATCCACCGAACCATGCAGGGCAAGGCGCACCAATTTCGCAAAGCGAGCCAAGTAAGTGGTCGCAGCATCGCGGTCATTTTGAACGATAAAGGACTGGATGGCTTGGAGGCAATTGAAAATAAAGTGGGGGTTCATTTGCGCCCGAAGGGCAGCCGTTTCAAGATCGCGAATTTTTTCTCGTTCTGCTGCTTTATGGCGAATAGATTGAAGTCTGTTTCGATACACAAGATACAGAGCGACCACAAGGGTCGCCCCAACGAAGAGACGAAACCACCAAGTGGCCCACCAGGGCGGAAGAATTGCAAAAGGCCAACGGGCGGATTCGCTCCATTGTCCCTCCTCATTTTGCGCTTGCACTTCGAAGGTATATTGGCCGGAAGACAGGTTGGCGAAATTGACCTCACGGGTGTGCGTGTACACAAAAGCGGTATCTGCACCGAGCAAACGATAGCGGTAAGGTATGTCGCCGCCAGAACGAAAATGGAGGGAGAAAAAGCGGACGGCAAGATTGTTTTGATGGTATGGAAGTTGGAGGTTTTCTGCATAAACGAATGGGCGGTTGTTTACCACGAATTTCTCCAAAATGGGGGTGGGCATAGGAGCTGGAGTGGGTTTCCCGCGGTATTGTACGAGACCGCCATCCGTGGCAATCCAGATTTCATTGCCTAAGAATGCCACGTCGTTTACCTGGTTGGATGGTAGCCCGTGTTTGATACTGAGGGTTTCGATATGCCATTGCCCATTGGTCTTGCGGCGGAGGATATTAAGCCCGGCATTGGAACAGGCGTAAATCACCCCGTCCGGGCTGACATCAATGTCATTGAACATATTAGCAGAAAGCCCTTCATCGGTGGTTAAATGGGTAAACTGGCCTTTTTGATCCCGAATCAACAAGCCACTGCTGACCAAGGCCATCACTTGTCCTCCCCCAACACTTGGTGGCAAAAATTCAACATTGAGTGGGTTGAAGCGCAGCACCGGGTGCTTGAAGAATGGCTTTGTCAATTGTCCATCTTGCCAAAGCAGTAAGCCATCCATGGTGGTTATCCAAAGGGTGTTTTCAGCGTCTGAACTCGCACTTACAGAATACGTACGTATCCCCGATAAAGCATTCAGCGGATTACAGTTGACCAAAGGGCTTCTTGGATCAATCAAAAACACTCCTATATTAGAGCTTGCCCACCAGCGTGTGCCGGAAACATCTGGCGAAATTTTTTTGATTGAAATTTTCAGGTCTATCTTATTTGGCTGGCCTTGCTTTTGGGCAAAAACCCAACGATTGTTTTCCAAAAAGCAAAGATTATTGGCTGCCCAAAGCCGATTGGAAATCGTATCGAAGCGCAGGGCCTGAAGTTCTGTAAGGGGTGCTTTAGGAAGTAATTGAGGATACCCGCCCTCGCGTTCGACCACTACGATGTCAAGTTGCTGTAAGCCCGCATAAATCCTGTTATGCCCATCAGAAGTCAGGGCAGATACGGTTGCATCCGGAAGTCCGCTGCTCTGGTCAAACAGACCGAGTTTGAGGTTTTTGCAATAATATAGGCCCGAATTGCTGGTAGCAACCCACCAACCGCCTTCCATATCACGAAGCACCTTTACCGCCTGCTTTCCAGGCAGCAGGTTTTGAAATTCATTTCGTTTGAAATGTTCTATTGAAGGAAATCGCCACAAGCCTGTATTGGGGCCATTGGGTATAGCCATGAGGATGCTGCCATCTATGTCTTCGATCACGTCTTTGGCCCCGTTGTCCCTTTGTCCATGCCAAATGAGTTTATTGTTTTCTAACAGGTAATACGTTTGAAAAAAGCATCCAATAAAATTGCCCTTGCTTAGGGGCCACATCGAGAATTGAGGGCCATTAATTGCCGAATAATCTAATGCAAAAGGGCCAAATGACACTAAATTTCCCTGCTTCCATTGGAGCACCTCATTTGTTTGCCCCCTGTGCTTCGAAAAATCGGCTTCGGCAGCCGCATCCTGATTCGATTCACTTGCGCAAAGTACCCGTCCATCTATTTCTGTAAAAAGGAGTGCATTTTTATCTTGGCCAGAAACAACTTGTTGGCTGCCATCGGGTTGCACGATTAAAATACCTCCATCCCAAAAACCTACCCAAACGGCGCCTGCTGCATCCACAGCAAAGCGATGGGCAAACTTAGATTTTTTTAAAAATGATTTTAAGCGATTATTGTAGGGCCAGGCACGCACAGAATCGTTTTCAATCATCCAAAGTTTGCCATCCAGGCGATTGAACCATATTCGTCCACGGGTATCTTCTACGATATAAAGCGCCGAGCTGCTGGCCGAGGCGCTGGTATCAACGGGCTGCGTAAATTCGTAACCGTTGAAGCGGCAAATCCCTTGGCTGGTACCGACCCACAGGAAGCCTCGACTATCAAGCATCATGGCATAGATTGCCTTGCTTGGCAAACCATCGTTGATGCCGAAGTTTTGCCAAACAGGGTGCTGAGCTTGTATTATTCCTGTGGAAAACACAAAAAAAAGGGCAAAAAACAGGAGCCTCTTATCTCGTAAACCGCTCATGAGCCGGGCATTTTGATTAGGTGTTGCCCGGTAAAAGTAGAAATAGTCGGTATACCTCGCGCCGCCAAGTTGGAATACGTTTACTAAAC
>JBBQSW010000414.1:0-3407 GCA_038213575.1 Chitinophagales bacterium
TTACCGTGTGCATAAGTCAGGCATTCTTCAAAATAACGGAGGGTAGGTTCTGGGCGATGATTGCCGTCAAAAAACACAAAATCAAGCAGTTTCAAGTCTTGAAGTGCTGTTGCCAGGGTATGCTCAAAAGGTCCATCTCTCACTTCGGTATTTTTTGCCAAGCTCAGGCAATCCAGATTCACACGCGCTACCTGGGCTACTTCCGGACTTCCTTCGAGGGTCAGAAAACGCGCCTCCCGCGCAGCCGAAGCCAAATACATCGCACCAATCCCGACCGATGTGCCAAGTTCGAGCAGGGTTTTCGGCTTCAGGTGATTGACCAGTCGAAACAGCATCTGGCCTTGCGCTGCTGAACTTCCTGAACGGCTCGCTATGCTCCGAACGCTTCTTATGATAGATCTGGCAGATGGCGCCTTCTCGGCAATTACTATAGTTGCTGGTTCCCCGACTTTGTTAAAGCTAGGGCGGGTAAAGCGGGTAAAACTGCCGAAGTCCTCCAAATTCAGGATCACATCGCTGGCCAGCATTTTTTCACGCATGGCCTCCACGTCGCGGAAAGCATAAAACCAACGTTCGTCTTCAAGTACTGCACACGCCAATTCGTACACAAAAGTGGAGTGTAGTTGATATTTTGTGGTGGCAGTACGGTAAAAGCTGAAAAATTCGCCGATCTGGAAGAAGTTCATGGTGCGTTCATTGTACCTGCGGCTTCAGCCGCAGGACCTCTTTATAAAGTACAAGTGTGCCTCCCATTCATATCGGCAGATAAAGCAGCCGATACATTTTAACACTTGGGCGCAAAATAGGGCGGGTTTCGGTTAAAAATTCATTAAACGATTTTTGATTCAGAAACACCGGACGACCTGCCTCGTTTTGTCGTCAGTTTCACACAAAACGAGACAAAAATTAACATGACAAAGATTCGCTTTTTCCTGAGTACACTCGTCATCACCTTCCTCTTTGCCACCCCCGCTTTTTCTCAGCGTTACAAAACTGCCGCTGGTGTCCGGTTTGACAACGGTTTTAACCTCACTGCCCAGCAGTACATAACCAATGGCTGGACCATTGAAGGGATTTTGCATACCCCACTCATAAGCAGCAAAGACCTTGGCATCACCTTGCTGGCCGAGAAGCATCGTAAGATATTGTTCCGGGGTGTCAATTTTTACACCGGAGCAGGTGTGCACTATTACTGGCAGCAAAATTCAGTCAGAGAAGCAACCGAGGTACACAACAATGTGATGGGACTCAGTGGAATTGCGGGGCTTGAAGCCTCTTTGGGCCGCATCAACCTCGCCGTGGACTGGAAACCAGAACTCCATCTATCGGGCGATCAAGCCCGCCCCTTCGAATGGAACGGCGCATCCGTTTCGCTGCGCTATATCATCGAAAAGCGCGAACGCAAAAAAATCAAGGACTGGAAATTCTGGGATAAATTCGGTGGGAAGAAAAAAGGAAAGCGCTGAAAAATTTGAGAAAAAACCGCAAAATGTAAAATCAAGATGCCGGACTGGTGCTGGGCACGATTTTACATTTTGCGGTTTTTCTTTGAGTTAATCATTGCCCCAATCTCCCCACGGCATCTTCCGTTGAGCGAAGTCGTTCACGGCAAAACCGTACGAGCTCTGCAGCGCGGTCAATTTTTGCACTGAGTTCGTCAATAGTTACGGAGCCGCCCTGCAGATCATTTACGATTTTTTGAAGTTCGGTCCAGGCGGATTGGTAGGTAGGTTCTTCTAAAGGTTGATTATTCATGAACTTGGTTGAAGGTTAGAAATTTGGTATTTGATATTGAATATTCAATCGTGGTGGTCATTAGTGCTAGTTTTCGGGAGGGTAACTTTCAAAATCACAAATCCAATGGCTCCTCCAATCAATGAGGCTGCGAGGATTGCAATCTTAGAATGAACAATCACAGCGACATCCTCAAATGCAAGCAGGCTGATGAAAATGGACATGGTAAAGCCAATTCCCGCTAAAAAGCCAACGCCCAACACATGCTGCTTCCGAATACCTGGCGGCAAAGTACAGATCCCTGCAACTACTGCAATCAGTGAGAAGCACAGGATTCCTAAAGGCTTTCCTAAAACCAAACCCGCAGTAATGCCCAGACTATTTTTGGAGACCAAACCGTCGACCCAGTCTAGGGGGATTCGTATGCCTGTATTGGCCAATGCGAACAATGGTAAGATTACAAACGCCACGGGAATATGCAGGTTGTGTTGCAATTTGTAGGAAGGCGACAATTTGTCTCCTTTCCCAAAGGGAATGGTAAAGGCAAGCAAAACACCCGTGATGGTAGCATGTATGCCCGATTGTAGCATAAAATACCACATTAATACACCCAAAGATAAATAGATCCACAAGTTGGTCACCTTGAGCCTGTTGAATGCGAGCAATGACCCGAAAGTCAACATGGCCAGTCCAAAATACCCAAGCGAAAACCCCTTAGAGTAAAACAGTGCGATGATAATAATGGCCAACAAATCGTCCATGATAGCCATTGCGGTCAAAAATATCTTTAATGCATTGGGCACACGCGAACCCAAAAGGGACAGGATACCAAGCGAAAAGGCAATATCGGTAGCCATTGGAATCCCAAAACCGTTTTGAAAAGGCGTCCCATGGTTGAACCCAAAATGAATTAAAGCTGGTACGATTGCCCCACCCAATGCAGCAGCCATCGGGAGCAGGGCGTTTTTTATTTCGGACAGTTCACCGATGTATACCTCCCGTTCGATTTCAAGTCCAATGAGCAGGAAAAAAAGAGCCATCAAGCCATCATTGATCCAGAATTCCAAGGGTCGCCCTGCAATGTCGTAGTGCCAAAGATGGAAATATTGCTCCGCAAAAGCTGAATTGGCCAATGCCAGAGAGATCAGGGTGCAGACCATCAAGATGATCCCGCCCGATTTTTCACTCTCAAAAAATTCTCGGTAAAGTTGGGTTAATCTCATTGTATTTCGGCTCTTCAGCTAGGGGTCAAATGCTCAATCATTATTTTTCAAACCACACTTTTTCGTGGTTGTTGGCATCGCCGTTATAGTTGATGAGAATTTCAGTTCCAGCGGAAATTGGCTTAATGCAGTAGAAATCAATGGTTTGTGCCTCGAAATCCATGCCATATTCGGCATTTGGACCGTAGGAGTGGTTGTATAGCGAGCCAAAGCCAAGGCAAAACGCAAACCATTCTCCGCGCTCGCCCCAATCAAAATAATAGTCGTCCAGCACCGTTTTTCGCACATCAGCCAGTTCTTCTTTGGGGAACAAAATGATGGGGCAAATTTCAAGGACTTCCCCTTCCTCTATGTCTCGGCCAGCAAAAACGCCTTTGCCATGTATTTCGGAATAGGCTACAAAAATAGGGGCTTGCTGGAGGGACATTTTAGTAGGCGTTTTATCTGGTT
>JBBQSW010000415.1:0-3381 GCA_038213575.1 Chitinophagales bacterium
ATATGAATAGCCCCGGATGAAATCCGGGGTATTCAGGAAGGAGTTTTAGCAACCCTGAAAGGGTTGAATTGATGCGAAAAAGGTAGATATTCAACCCCTGCAGGGTTGCCCACAATCATCCTCATTTCCCCGGATTTCATCGGGGGCTATTCAAATTCAATCCCTTCGGGATTTTGAGATCGTTCTAACCAGGTACAAAAAATCAAATCTCAAAAATCGCAAATCACTTGAAATACCCTCCCAATTCCTCCGGAAAATAATGCAACGCATTCTTCACAGGCAGGGGCAATCCCCCACCCAGTGCACAAAGCGAGCCTTTTTCCAATGTATCAATCAAGTCATCAAACAGGGTTCGGTCAATCTTGTAATCACTTGTCCGCGCTTTTTGCAGCAATTCTTTGCCGCGCACTGAACCAATCCTGCAGGGGAAACACTTCCCGCAACTTTCATGGGCGGTAAACGCAAACAAATGCTCCAAATATTCTATTAGCGGAAACCGTGCCGGAATGCTCAAGATGGAAGCATGCCCGAGCAGGAAACCATTGGCTGCAAAGGTCTCAAAATCAATGGTCAGGTCGTCAATTTTGCTATTGGGTACCAGGCCGCCCAATGGCCCACCGATATGGTAGGCTTTTACGGGTTCTTTCATGCCGCCGCCCAACTCGTTGATTGCTACGGATAAAGGCGTGCCCATATCCACTTCATACAAGCCAGAACGGTTGAAATGGCTGTCCAGCGAAAGCAATTTGGTGCCGGATGATTTGGCCGTTCCAATGGCTTTAAAAGCCGCTCCGCCCATGGTGAAAATGACGTGCAGGTTGGCCAGCGTTTCCACGTTGTTGACGGCCGTTGGTTTGCCAAAAAGGCCGTATTGTACCGGGAACGGGGGTCGCGTACGCACTTCCGGCCGCAAACCTTCGAGCGAGGACAACAGGGCAGTCTCTTCCCCACAGATGTAGGCACCCTGCGCTTTTACGACGTGCAATTTAAACGCCACCGTTTCGCCGTTCGATTTCTTGTAGGGGAAAAGCTGGTTGAAGGGTTCAATGGCTTTTTCACAAATTTCGATGGCCTCGGGGTATTCGGCACGGATGTAGATCACACCTTCCTGCGCTCCACTGATATAGCCACTGATGGCCATGCCGAAGTTTACGAGATGCGCCCGTTGCTCCAATAGGTAACGGTCTGAAAAAGCGCCTGGATCTCCTTCATCGGCGTTGCAGACGATGTATTTATGGTCGGAAACTTCCTTTTTGACGCCCGCCAGTTTGATGGCCAGGGGGAACCCTGCCCCACCCCGTCCGCGGAGGCCGGAATTGGAAACTTCTTCCAGCAAGGCATCGCGGTCGCTTTCGAGCAGTTTTACCAGCGTTTGCAGGCAAGTTGCTGCGTCGGGGCTGTTGGTGGTAAGCAATCCAGCTCCAAGCGAACCGACCGGGTAATGATCCTCGATGGCTTTGACCGTGCCTGCCTTTAATTGGTTGAGTTGGGATGCCGCGTTGCCCGAGTAATTCAGTCCGTCGTAGTGAAACGCGCTGTTTTCGTAACAACGGCCCAAACAATACACTTCCCCGATTTCGGAAGGCTCAAAATGTTGCTCGAGCGTTTGATGCAGCGCGTGTTGTGTACCTGCCAGCATACAAGCGCTTCCGGCACAGGAGAACACCTTTTTGTTGCTTTTTTCCGGATTCAGAAAATCGTAAAAAGTGGCAGCGCCATAGACGTTGGCGTTGCCGATCAGGTATTTATCGGCAACAGAACGGATTACCTCGGGTTGCAAATCCGGCGATTCCGCATGCGCTTCCGCGAGATTCTCGAATAAATTATCGTCCAATCCTTTGCGAAACGACAGATTTCTGACGTTTTTCGACATATAATTTGTTGATTAAGGCAGATTATGAGAGAATGTGTGATTATTTGGTTTGGAATTTCAAAAGTACGGAGGGTTTTGGAAGTGGGGGGAAGTTTTATCTTTAAGTACAAGGTTTTGCCAAACATTGCCAAAACCTAATTCTCGCTACATTTGTGCAATAAACGATGAACCAAACTATGCGAACCCAATTTTACCTGTCCCTTTTGCCCATGTTTTTTGGCATTTCAGTGGTTGCTCCAGCCCAGCAACTGCTCGAACTCAATCTGTCTAGCCGTTGCATCTTTCATAAGTCTGTTCCGGAAGAGGAATTGTACTCGTTCGAAAGCGAGGCCCAAGATGTTCAGCGACTTGTAGCAGATATCCTGCAACGCGGCGGCGATTTGGAGCAAAATTTCACGCTCATTCAGACCAATGTGGAAAATGTGTCGGCGGTAGTGGACAGCCAAAGCCGATATATCCTTTGGAGTCTGGATTTCTGGGAAACCGCAACGCCCTTGATGCGCTTGGCCAGCTTTGCCCACGAAATCGGCCATCATGTAAACTTGCACCGTCTGACCAAAGCGTATCATGATATTGAAGAGCCCGAAGCAGATGCGTTTATGGGCTTTGTTTTAGGAGGGAAAAACATCCCATCCAAGATGGTACGTCAACAACCTGAATTGATCGGTCTGTTTGATGCTTTAATTTATGATGAGCATTCCACTTACGATCGAATCTCGGCTGTGTTGCAGGGTTTTTCGAATATAGAAAAAGCCCTGAAAATGGAGGCAATGGCGTTTGAAAACGACCCATCCTGGACAGACTTTCTAAAAGCGGCCTTTCCATTTCCACCGCCTCAGTGCTACCAATCCGCCGAATTGCAATGGAACCGTTTCGCAGACGCCAAAACCTTGGGCGACGTGGGCAAAAAAATCACTCATGCTTTAGAGCAAAAGGGTTATCCATTTCGGTTTATGTCCGTGCCGGAAGGCTTCGCGGTGGTGACACAACTCGAACAATATCAGGAAGATGGCGGCATACAAACAGATCGCTTGACACGCTGGAATGAGTTGCCTGCAGCAGAAAGTTTTTCCCTTTCGCTGGCATACCTGAAAAGTTTGGTTTTCCCGCGAAAAGCCCACCTTCGTGTGTTTGCCGTACTCGTTACACTGCGAAGTTACCCCAGCGATCAGGCGTATATATCGAAGGAGGATGCCAAGGCTTGGATTAGTAAGGGCGTAAACCGGCTTCCGAAGAGCATTCGTGAAAAACCTTTTTCCAGCAGTTATTCTGTGGATGTGCTGGTGTACGAATTTGAAGTGCCAGAAACGACGTTCAAGCCCTGGCAGCATTGTCCCTGCCACCTTAGTGCTCGTGAGCATCTACAGAAAACGGGCTTGGATGCCTGGCTACGGTAAACCGGGTCTTAACGTTTACGAAACCTTCGAGGTTTTCGTAAACGTTAAGACCACCTTTCTAAAACTGTCAAGATTCATCAAATGCTGCTCCTTACCAACGTTCGCAAAAAA
>JBBQSW010000416.1:0-3333 GCA_038213575.1 Chitinophagales bacterium
AATCCACCTGCACCGCCTCACCTGGACGAAACCTGCCTACATACTCTTGTAATTCTGAGGTGCGGCGGATTTGCGTATCATTTAAGCCTACAACCACGTCTCCGGCTTGCAGCCCTGCATCGGATGCTGCGCCTTCGGAAGCTACGCGGTTTATTAGTACTCCTTCGGCGTTTGGAAGACCCAGTTCACGCGAAGTTTCACTGTCCAGATCTTGGATTCCTACCCCAAGATAAGCGCGTTGCGGTGTGCCAAATTCGCGCAAATCACGCACGATTTTTTTAACCAAATTGGAGGGGATTGCAAAGGAATATCCCTCATAACTTCCTGATTCCGTTATGATTGCAGTGTTAACGCCAATCAATTCACCCGCTGTGTTCACCAAGGCACCACCGGAGTTTCCAGGGTTCACTGCTGCATCTGTTTGTATGAATGACTCGATACTCGCTGCGCCAGACAGGATGTTTATATTGCGGCCTTTGGCACTAACGATACCGGCAGTCACGGTGCTTTCCAGGTTGAAAGGATTGCCCACTGCCAATACCCACTCGCCCACCCGCACAGAGTCGCTGTTGCCGAAAACCACAAAAGGCAGTTCAACTTCTTCAATTTTCAAAAGCGCGATATCCGTGGAAGGATCCGTGCCAATTAACTTGGCCTTGTAGGTGCGTTTGTCAGCAAGGGTGACTTTTATATCGCCACTTTTTTCCACTACATGATGGTTCGTCACGATGTAGCCATCCGGGGAAACAACCACACCCGAACCAGAAGAACCCGTAAGTGCGCCGCCGCCCCAAATATTTCCGCCCGACTCAATAAGGGCACGGATATTTACCACCGCCGGAGTGGCCACCTCGGCAGCTTAGATGAAATCGGTGGGGGAAGAAGATCGAAACGCGCTATTGGATCGGTTGTCGAAAAGTTTGTCCACCAAGCCCGTAAGCCGTGTTTCTCCGCCTTGATTGGCCCAAACCACCCTGCTAGGCTCTGCAAATTGGCTGTAAATCAATATAGAAAGCAAAGAGCTCCCTACGCAAACCAGTGAAAGCAAAAGATATTTTCTCATAGTTTAAAGCTATTACGAACGATGAACGATGCAAATTGCAAAATTGTTTGAATCGACCAGGTGAAATGAATTTCGACCCACCTAATTTTGCTGCATGAAATTTTGGAAATATCAAGGCGCAGGCAACGACTTTATCATGCTGGACCAGCGTGAACAGCAATGGATCAGTCGAGCCGACACCCAACTTATTGAACAACTGTGCGACCGCCGGTTTGGCATTGGCGCCGATGGCCTCATCTTGTTGCAAAACCTGGTGGGCTTCGATTTTGAAATGGTGTATTTCAACGCCGATGGGCGCGAGAGTACCATGTGCGGCAATGGAGGGAGGTGTATTGCAGCTTTTGCGCAACATTTGGGCATTGCAGATGGACAATGTTGCTTTATGGCCATTGATGGAGCCCATGAGGCCGTAATATCTACCCTCCCAAATCAGAAGGCGTTTGGTGCAAGGCTTTGGGTAGAACTAAAAATGACTGACGTACAAAGCATTGAAAGGCAAGGGGATGCCTACATTTTAAACACGGGATCACCACACTATGTCCGATTTGTAGAAGCCTTGGAAAACTTGGATATGGTGGCCGAAGGCCGAGCGGTTCGGTACTCTGAAAAGTGGGAAAAGAATGGGATAAACGTCAATTTCGTATCAGAAACAGAAAAACAGAAAAACAGCGTTGCACAAAACCTAAAATCAAATAACCCGTTCAAACCAGTAGAAGGTCTGAGCCTTGCTATCCGGACTTACGAGCGTGGCGTAGAGGACGAAACACTCGCGTGTGGTACTGGGGTAACGGCGGCGGCGATTGCCTCATTTTCAAAAGATGGTGGTTCCGCTGGCGAAGTCGAAATTCCAGTGCAAGCCAAAGGCGGTGATCTCTCGGTGCGCTTCCACGCCAATGGAGACGGCACGTTCTCCAATATTTGGCTCAATGGCCCAGCGGATCGCGTTTTCGAAGGAGAAATAAAATCTATTGATTGAACTATTTTTTTACCATGAAAAAAATCTCTATATTATTGATTTTCAACGTTCTGACGGTCTTTCTAATTGCACAAACCGACAGTATTCCAACACCCGAGCCCGAATCCACCGCTGAAAAAATTTCAACTTCCCGGCGCGAGCTGCTTGCTTCCTTTTTGATGAATGATCCTGCCGAAGCAGGGCTTTGGATGGACTCATTGGCAAGGCTCGAAAACGAGCAATACGCCGGACTTATTTGGGACGAGCGCTGGATGTTGTACTTCTGGACGGAGTCATACGGGACGTTATTAGAAGAGGTAAGTCGGTTTGATGCACACCAACGCGAAGTCCAAATTTGGAAAATCCAACCCCCGAAAGACAGTCTTTTCTACTGGACAGACAATTACCTCCACGACCGGCGTTTCGATATTTTCAGCAGTATCCGTAGTGCTTTTTTGACTGCAGAAGAAAAGGCATTCACTACCCTATTAATCGAATATCTATTGCGGCTCAACTCGAATGAGGAGGAATGGGCGGATCGTTTGCAAGCCTTCCAAAGCCGCTATCCTGCATCCCAGTTTTTGGCTTTTGTACGCAGCATTAAGCCTACGATTTTGAAACCTTCAAACAAGGCTTTCGGTGTTTCCGGCGGACTTTTAATAGGCACCTGGAATGGGGAAATAGAGCGGACCTTGAGCACTCCGTACACTTTTAATTTTGATCTTTACTACTGGACCAAGCGTTGGAATTTTATATTTGACGGCTTATTGGGAGGCCCGAGCATTAAGCGTGATTTAATTGTTGGAGACGACGTGTGGCCCAAAGACGATCCGACTAGTTTTTTCACCTTGGGCCTGAATGTTGGCTATGACATCGTGAACGCACCTAAATTGCGCATCTTCCCCAGTATAGGAGGAGGCGTAGGCTTCCTCAGGCCACCTACCCCTGGCGAGGACGAGGAACCGCTTCCTGAATATTACGAAAATTTCAATTTTAGAGAGTTCCACCTCCGTGCTGCGGTGACTACCGACATAAAATTATTCACAAAAAACTACCGAGACTGGAACACACCAAAAGGATCCTACCACGGAGTTCGGTTGAAATTTGGCTGGAATGGCTTGAATTTTGGAAAACAAAACCCCGATCTTATGGGCCACATGTTTTTCTTTGCCGTCAACTATAACTTCTTCGCATATTTGGCGAAATAGCAGGTCATTGGTCATTGGTCATTGGTCATTGGTCATTGGTCATTAGTCATTGGTCATTAAGGGCATTGGTCATTGGTCATTAAGGTCATTAGTCATTGGTCGTTGGT
>JBBQSW010000417.1:0-3331 GCA_038213575.1 Chitinophagales bacterium
TGATTCTGGTGATAATTTCAACCTACAAGTGGTGCGTGACCCCATGTTTGGAACGCCTGTCTTCCGCACACTGGCAGGCACGAAAAGCAGTTGCCCCTACCAAGGCGGCTACCAGCGCGACCAGCCAAAACTGAAGCACGATGGTACGGCCAGCAGCCATATCACATTGCAGAACAACCCGATTGGTTCCGCGCCGCAGTTCAAAGTGGATCTGTGCAATGAATCCAACGAAGCGCGTACCTACAACCTGAAACTCAATGCGTTGTCGAACCTGAATGGCGCCGTCGTTTCTGCGGCAGGTGTTCCCCTCAATGGCAACGACCTGGGCCAATCGTTCCTGGTGCCAGCCAATACCTGCGTGCAAGACTTGGTCGTGGAAGTGAAAATGCTGAACCCTACCAGTGCGCTTTCTTACCAGAATCTGGAATTGTTCCTGTATTCGCCATGCGAGGAGGGCATTCAGTCCAGTGTGTTCGCTTCCGTCTTCTTTGGTAATGCCACCAGTGGCGTGGATGATGCCACCGGGAACATTGCTCAACTGGCGGTTTACCCGAATCCGGCACAGGATGTTGTGAACATTGGCTTCGATTTACAGCAATCCACACAAGTCCGTATCGAACTATACGATATGCTTGGCCGCTTGCAAATGCTTGGTTTGGACGAAAAACTCCCGGCTGGCGCACAGCAGCAGCAGTTGGATATAGCGCAAATGCCGCCGGGTGTGTACTGGGTGGTGATTCAAAGTGAATCCGCGAAAGTGACTCGGAAACTGGTGATAAGAGACTGATTGAAGCAGTGATGAATACAATCTGCCCCTGTCAGCATTGGCTGGCAGGGGCGCTTTTTACTCCAAGGGCCATAGTTTGACAAAAACGGGAACGCCGAAACCCGATTAGAGTAGGCAATTGAAAAAATCTTGAAATGAAAAACACTATGCATTTTTCCCGCCCCATTGCCCTGTTCTCTATGCTTTGCCTGTTGGTTTTGGGTACACAAAGTTGTCAATAACCTACTACCGAGGCGCCACAGCAAACCATAGCCCCATCTGAAAAACCGGAATATTTCCTTTTGCGGCCAGCAGTCGAAAAAGCCTACGGCTATTCCCATGCGGTAAAAATTGGCGACGATATAAAAATATCGGGTGCCGTGAGCATGGACGATGATGGCAACCCAACGGCAAAAGGTGATTTGTTGCAGCAAATGAAAAACTGCTATTCAGATTTGGATAAAGTATTGAAGCATTATGGCTGCACCTTCGACGATGTGGTGGTGGAGAATGTCTTTACTACCAATATGCCGCTGTTTTTGGAACATGCAGCTTATCGCAGTGAGATTTACAAAAAGCAATTCCCGACAGGTTCTTGGCTCGGCGTGAAGGAATTGGCGATACCGGAATTTATGATTGAAATAGAATTGGAGGTGCATAAGGCGGATTGAAAATTTCCATATCAAAAACGGGGAAGCCGAAAACCATTTAGAGTAGGCAATTAAAAAATCTAATATCATGTTTAAAATCAACACTTATTTATTCGCTGTGACAGTAGGATTGTGCATGCTTATATCAAGTTGCACACAAGAATCAGCCGGGGCAGATGGAAACAGAACTTCCGCTGGATTTGCACCCGTGCTTGTAGAGTAGGTGAAGGTGTACTTCGCTCTTTTAGGGTATTCCGAAAAGTCGGGAAAACCTATTGGTGCAGCGTATAAGTACCTTTTGGAAAATTATTGATTAACTAAAAAATTTAAAATCATGACAAACATTAAATTATTGACAAGCACGATCGTATTGGCAGCCATATTAATGATGGGTTGCAACAGTGCTGAAAAGTCAAGTCCGACGGATGATAAACCAGCATTTGATTTGACAATCGCAAAAAATGAAATAGAAGCAGCCAATAGAGATTTCATGGAATTATTTGCGAAAGGGGATTCCGTAGGTTTAGCCAATGCCTACACTGTGGACGGAAAAATGATGAGTGCAGGTGCTCCGTCCGTGGTCGGCAGGGTAGATCTTCAGACAGCATGGGATGGTATGATTAGTAGCGGCTTAACAAGAGTAGATTTAAAACTGGAAAACCTTTATGGCACGGAAGACTTGTTAGCGGAAGAGGGCGTAGCAACGCTTTTCGTTGGAGCGGATACCGTTGGGGAGGAAAAATACATTGTGCTTTGGAAAAAAGAAGACGGCAAGTGGAAGTTGTTCCGGGATATTTTCAACTCAAATTGGCCCGCCCCTGCTTCGAAATAATTTGGCAAAAGAACAAAACGCCAAATCTCCATTCGGACAAAAAATCATTTTAATTAAACCATTTTCAAACATGAAAAACTTACTGTTCATAACCATACTTTTCTGCGCCGTAACCAACGGCAAACTGCAAGCCCAAACGGCAACCGACAACCACGACATGCAGGTCTTCACCCGTGATTTCATGGCGGCCTACAACCAGCAGGACCAAGCTGCCATCCGAAAATTGTACACGGACAATGCCGTCCGTATTGACAAGGACGGCAAAGAAATCAAAGGCGGGGACAACATCGCCGCCTATTTTGGGGAGCAGTTCCGGCTCAACAATGCCACGGTGCTGCTCCGGCCACCGGTTGTTTCTTGGTCGGACTTTCAACATGCCTTTTTGGCGAGCGGCACCTTAGAGGTGAATGGCACCTCCATTGTTTATGACATCCCAATCCATTTTACGGGTGCTTATGAAAATACGATGCTGAAACAAGACGGCGTGTGGAAAATCTCCAAATCGGTGCATACCCCGATGGCCAAAATCTTGGTCTATCACCAGGTCAAGGACTTTGCACAATGGAAGTCGGCCTTTGAAGCGGGACAGCCCATGCGTTCGTCTGCTGGCGAACTGAATGTTGAATTTGGTACGCTGCATGATGACCCGAACACGGTGTATGTCCTCACCGAATGGAAATCATTGGAGGCATTCCAGCACTTTTTTGCCGACCCCGATTTGGCAAAAAGCATGCAAGCGGCGGGGGTGACGGGAAAGCCGACGGTCATGATTTTGGACCGGAAATAGGCCCGGTTTCATCAAAAAATAACCAACGGGGAAAGCCGAAAACCGCATAGAGTAGGCACATTAAAAATCAATACCATGGTAAATTTAATCGTCCTTTATCCGCAACCCACAGATGACAAACAATTTGTAGGGGATTACAATGGCCACCTCAAATTGCTGCACGAAAAAACGGGCATTCCGAAGGATGCAAAACCTTACACCGTCACCAAATTTTCATCCAAAGAAGAAAAGCCCGCTTTCTACCAAATGTTTACGATGCCTTTTGAATCAGAAAGAGCTTTGGAGGAGGCTATGGC